>JAFASL010000803.1 GCA_019244535.1 Alphaproteobacteria bacterium | reverse complement strand
TGTTCGGCCAACGCCGGCGCGGCGGTGCCGGACCGGCGAAGCGCAGGATAAGCTTTTCTATTTCGGGGTCGTGCCGAAAATAGCTCCGGCGATGCCCCCCGACCGCCTGCGATAACACTCCAGTCCCGCGCTGGCAAAGCGGATGACAGGTTTAATTTGGCGGTCAGAAGCCGCGGAGGAGCTCCGCGAAATCCGCCCGATCCGATACCGCGCGGCTCGGCACGGTCGCGCGGGCCGCCACCCCGGCCAATGCAGCCGACCGCACCTCCGTGGGGCTATAGCCGAACTCTCGCTTGAACGTTCGGCTGAAGGCCGACGGATCGCTGAAGCAGAGGTCCTCGGCAATCGCCGAGATGGACTGCGTCGACCCGGGGTCAGACAGGACTGCATGCGCTTCTAACAACCGCTCGCGCTGAATATATCGGGCCACGCCGCCAATGTCCTCGAAGAGCCGATAGAGATTGGAGCGGGACATCCCGATGAGCCGACCCAGGGTCCTTGGACCCAAGGTCGGCGTCCGCAGGTGGCGGCGGACGGCGCGACGTACGCGCTCCTTGCGGCCCAGATCGATTTGCGTTTTAGCGACAGCCATCCGTTCCTCTGACGGAGCGACCGCCGCGGCGACTATCGTGCCGACCGCGCTCGAAAGGCGGGGGAAATCCTCCTCGGTCACCGCTGTCAGCCGACGCTCGAGAGCAATCATATAGTCACCAAGGAGGCGTCCGAGCGGCGTGTCCAGGGTAGTTCCGAGGGCGGCGTCGAGCACCGGCGCCAAGTCACGAAACGCGTCGCGTGCCAGCAAGAACTGGACGCGATCGCCATGCGTTCGCTCGTGTAGGAATTCCTGTCCTAACGACCAAAGGTACGGCACTCCCGAGGGCACTTCGACGTCGACATCCGCGGTCCTGGCGAAGTGCGCGCCGCGGGCGCAATAGCTGATGACCCAGTGGTCGAGAGGTTCGTGCCTGAGGTGGCGTCTGGAGCGCACGACGTGAGCAGAGGACGCGATGGTGCGGCTCATCGCCAAGCCGTCCAGCATCCAAAGATGGGTCTCGGCTGTGAATTCGCCGTTACTCGACGGCTCCGCTACTACGTCGAACACGGGCTTATACCACTCGCGCCAGGCTTCGAACTGGTCCTGGGATGAGAGGGGTCGCGTGGTAAAAGTTGTGGGGTTCATGTCTGTCGCGCTCTCGTCCGCCAGCGCGTCCGTGGGCAACACGACGCTTTCTGGGCACCAGGTCAGCGGAAGACACCCGCAGGTTGGGGCGCTGTCAAGTCAATTCTGCGAGAGTCTTTTTCGAAGCAGACCCGCGGCGGAACCGCTTAGTTGTTTCTTTAATAATCTTCTGCCGAACCAGCAATCGGTCGTCGAAGCGTTAGCGTCCCCGCTGGTGGTGGAATTTTCGGATGGACCCGCGGTGTAGAGCTGGGGCGTGGTCGAGGTGGTCATCGGTCCGTTCGGCTAAGGTGGAGTTGCAAGACTTCGACCTGAAGCACACGAGAGGACGCGATGACCGAAGAGAAATTAGTTCTGGCCGAGCTACTGGAGAAGGCTGGTGATGGAGATTTTCTGCGCGCCGTGGCGGAGGCGGTGCTGCAATTGCTGATGGAGAGCGACGTCGAGGCTGATCGGCGCCGGGCGTTACGAGCGTAGTGGCGAGCGCACGACTTGGCGCAATGGTTACCGTGACCGCACCCCTCGACACGCGGCTCGGCGCCTTGCGGCTGCGTATCCCGAAGTTGCGACAAGGCAGCTATTTCCCGCCATTTCTAGCAGTGGCCGTGCAAAAAGAAGGAGCAGTGCCTGCCGATCAGCCACTGCTGGCTGCCACGGATGGCCAGGCCGTTGAACTGCGGCCAAGCGCAATTTCGACCAGGCATAGACGCAATTCGGCGGGGCCCGTGAGAGCCGCTCGGCAATGTATACCGGCGTTGCTCGTCGGCGCTGGCGATCGCGCCGGCTATGGCCTTGGCTGGGCTATGGCCTTGTAGGTTGTTCCTGGGCTCCCCCTCTGGTGAGTTGCTCATGACAGCCTCCCGTCTCGTTATCGTCGGGCGCGCTGCTGACAATCTCAACGCGCAGGCAGGTCGAGCGCGTTGGTCAGATCGCCCGGAGCTGGGTTCCCATTAGCGCCGACCGCCGCATTGCGGCGCTGCAGGCCTGCCAGCATCGGCAGCGAAAAGCGCCTGGTGATCAATGACAGGATCGACGTTGTGTCGTATAGCGTGTGATCGACAAACTCCTGCTTGGCGAACGGCGACACGATCAGCGCCGGGATGCGCGACCCGGGGCCCCAGCGGTCGCCTTTGGGCGGGGCGGTATGGTCCCAGAAACCGCCGTTTTCGTCATAGGTGACGATGACGACCATGTGCGCCCATTGCGGGCTCTTCTGCAGATGCGCGATGAGGTCGGCGACATGCTGGTCGCCGCCCAGCACATCGGTGTAGCCGGGGTGCTCGTTCAGATTACCTTGCGGCTTGTAAAACGCGACCTGCGGCAGGGCCCCGCTATCGATGGCCTTGATGAATTCGCTGCCGCCGAGCCCGCCGTCTCTCAGATGCTCCGCGCGCGCCGGAGTGCCCGGCGTCAGGGCGGCGAAATAATTGAATGGCTGATGGTGGTATTGAAAATTCGGCGCCGGTTCGGCGTTCTTGCCGTCTAACGCCGCCTGCCAAGCCCCCGCATACCACGCCCAGGCGACCCCCTTGGCGCTCAGCAGATCGCCGATCGTCTGCTCGGTTTGCGGCGGGAGCGTGGTCGGCTTTGCCGGGTCGGCATAGGCGGGGTCGCCGCCCGGCGCAGGGGCGTTGGCGCTCGGCTGATAGGGCGGCTGCATCGTGTTGACGGCGTAGAAATCGGGCGTGAGATTGCTGTCATTGATAAATTTGGGCGCCCCTTGCAGTGCCGATTTCGGCGAGTCGGCGGCAAGCTTGAGGGTCACGCCATCGGCTTCGACGGAGGAGATCAAGCCCTTCGCCGGGCTCTGATCGGCATTCGGATAGGTGGGCGTGCAGGCGCAAATCAGTGCGAAATGGTTGAGAAACGAGCCGCCGAACGCGCCCATGAAGAAGTTATCGGCCAGCACATATTGTTTTGCGACATCCCACAAAGGGAATCTGCTACTCGCGTAGTGGCCCATAACGAGCGCGCCGGCATCGGCGTAAGCGGCAAACCGGTCGTTTTTGCCGCCCGCGATCTGCATCTGGTTTTGATAGAAGCGGTGCCACAAATCGCGGGTCGTCACGCCGAGCGGCAGATTGAAGCCTTTCGGATCATCGATCGCAAACGGGGCATTGGCCAGGTTTTCGGTCTCAGCTTGCGCGATTGGCGGCTGGACCCCCCTGGCCGTCAGTCCACCCCAAATCGGCGGCAATTTCGCCAGGACCGATCCGTCGCGATCACGCTGGGTGTATTCATCTGGCTTCACCCCAGAGAGGCCATTGGCGCCCGGAAACGTCCCGTAGAGGTTGTCGAAGCTGCGGTTTTCGGCGTAGATCACAACGATATTTTCGATGCTCTCGATACCCGGGGCATTGGCGGCGTTGGCCGCGTCGACAAACACCGACGCCAATAGCGTCAAAAACGACATGACTAGGTTCACGACTCTCCCCGTAAGCATCGCTGAGTGCGCGATGCTGGATTTAGCTCTGCGATCGTTGCTCTTTTGTGACGGCTCGGGGCGCGGGCCTAGGGAGGGGCAGGGAAGCGCGCGATCCAGTGGCGCGCGATATCCTCGCGGCGGCATACCCAGACGCGCGGGTGCCCTAGAATGTATTGTATGAATTGGATCAGCGCCTTGGCCCGGCCAGGATGACCTGTCAGCCGCATGTGCAACCCGACCGACATCATCCGAGGCAGTTCTGCGCCCTCTTCGTAGAGCAAATCGAAACTGTCGCGCAGGAAGGCGAAGAAATCCTCGCCCGAGCCGAACACACCGCGGCCGAATTTCGAATCGTTGGTGGTCAGCGAATAAGGCACGACGAGGTGCGGACGGTTGTTGACCCGCACCCAATAGGGCAGCTCGTCATTGTAGGTGTCGCTGTCGTAAAGGAACCCGCCATGCTCGACCAATAAGCGGCGGGTGTTTTCGGACGGTGCATAACGGCAGTACCAGCCGGCGGGAGTTTTGCCGGTGGTCTGCCGGATTAGTTCGACCGCGGTCGCGATTTGCCTTCGTTCTTCCGCTTCCGAGAGCCCGGGGTGGTTGATCCAGCGATAGCCGTGGCTGCAGATATCCCAGTCGCTCTGCGCAATCGCCGCCGCGGCCGCGGGATTGGCCTCAAAGGCGCGGGCGCAGCCAAAGATCGTCACCGGTAATTGGTAGCGGTGAAAAATGCGATGAAGCCGCCA
>JAFASL010000735.1 GCA_019244535.1 Alphaproteobacteria bacterium | reverse complement strand
GACGCTGCGGATCAGGCGGCGCACGATCTTGCTCTGTGACTGCCGAGATTGTCCATAACGACGACATCACCGGCGCTGAGGGTCGGGATCAGGAACTGCTCGATATAGGCGCGAAAGCTGGTGCCGTTGATCGGCCCGTCGATGACGCAGGGCGCGGTGATCCGGTCGTGGTGCAGTGCCGCCAGAAAGGTCAGGGTGCGCCAGCGGCCATGCGGTACCTTGGCGACCAGACGGGCGCCCCGGCTGCAGCGGCCGTGCCGACGGGTCATGTGTTGTGTGCGTCAAGTTCAGCAAATTGGTCATAGTGACGGGTCTGGTTGGGCTCAGGTCAATAGCAAAACATCCCTTTGTTCGATCGGACAGGACCATCCCTTCGTCCCGACCTGCCCTCCGGCAGAGCGCCGCGCGCAGCGGTAGTCAAGGATGTCGCCGCCAAAGCGGCGGCACCGGCGCAGCCGGCGCGCAGCGTCCTTGACCGAGCGAGCACGGTGCTAGGCTGAACCGGTCGGGGCTCAGGCGGCACGGCGCAGCACCTCTTTTTTGTGCTCACGCAGGTCGTCCATGTTGAGGTAGCGGTGCTGCTCGAGCCAGTTCTCGTGGGTCTCGACGGCCAGCGCGCGCACCAGCCGCAAGCAGCTCTCGCCATTGGGGAAGATGCGCACGACATGGGTGCGGCGTTTGATCTCCTCGTTGAGGCGCTCCAGCATGTTGGTCGATTTGAGGTGCTTATGGTGCTGGCGCGGCAGGCGGTAGAAGGTCAGCGTCTCGTCGATGTTTTCTTCGACCCAGCCGGTGAGCTTTGAGTATTTGCCCGACCATTTGGCGAGCCAGGCGGCGAGATCACGGCGCGCCTCACCGAGATCGCGCCGATCGTAGATCCAGCGCAGCTCCTGCAGGCAGTCATCACCGACTTTGCGCGGCACATAGTCGAGCGCGTTGCGCAGGAAATGGACATAACAGCGCTGATAGGCCGCCTCCGCCAAGACCTCGCGCAGTGCCGCTCTGAGGCCGGCGTGATCGTCGGCGACAACGAACTCGACGCCGTGCAGACCGCGCCCCTTGAGCCCCAGCAGGAAATCGCGCCAGCTCGAGCGGCTCTCGCGATTGGCAAGCTCGACCGCCAGCACCTGACGGCGGCCGTCCCAATCGATACCGATTGCGATCAGCACCGCCTGGCTGACAATCACCCCGGCCTCGCGTACCCGCTCGTAGCGCGCATCGAGGATCAGATAGGCGAAGGCTTCGGCCAACTGCCGCCCGGCAAACTGCGCCAAAGAGGCGTCCAGACGCTGGTTCATCGCGCTGATCGACGAAGCCGAAAAGCTGTGGCCGCACAGCTCCTCGGTGATCGCCTTGACTTTGCGGGTCGAGACTCCTTGCACGTACATCTCCGCCAGCGCCGCCACCAGCGCCCGCTCCGAGCGCTGATACCGTTCGAACAGCTCGGTCGAAAACCTCCCGCTTCGATCCTGCGGCACACGCAACTCCAGCTTGCCGATCCGCGTGATCAGCGTCCGGCCGTAATAGCCCGACCGATAACCCAGCCGGCCCGCCGTCCGCTCCCCCTTCTCGGCGCCCAGCGCCTCGGTCATCTCCGCTTCGAGCACCTCCTCAAGCGCCGTCCGCACCAGCGCCCGCAGGAATTCCTCATCCTCCGCCAGCAGGGCTTTCACGTCGATCGTTCCAGACTTAACTTTCTTGTCGGTCATGGTGTGCATCCTCGCCAAAGGATCCGGTGATCGCGACATCACCCGCATACCATGACCAGCCGCCTCAGCGGCTTTTGCTGAACCTTCTAGACGCTACCGAGCCGGTTCTTAATCCCCGCCGTCGCACCGCTCAGCGCAAAGACAAAAGTCCCGACGAGGTCGAGCACCAACAGGAGCGTTTCCATCGTGGGCTCTCCCACCCCAAACCGGGCGACCCGACACTTTCCAATTCCGGACCGGCCCGACCAGCCGCATGGCAGGCCCTATGGCGCCAGCCAAGGCACGCCGCGATGATCAAGGCCTCGACGCCGGTCTGCAAGGTCGGATGGATAACCGGCGCAAAGCGCGGATTGTGGTTATTACAGCGCGCGATACGCCTCAGCCCGCTCGACCCGCAGCGCTGGCTGTTTTTCCTTGGAATATCTTTCGCGCATCTGGTGGCGAGGCGCTTCGAGGAAGTCGTCGATTGCGCCGATCGCTGTTTGCGCGAGCAGCCGCGGATGACCCATGTCTATCGCTTCAAGGCGGTCGCCTGCGCCCATCTCGGGC
This sequence comes from Alphaproteobacteria bacterium, assembly GCA_019244535.1. Taxonomy (GTDB): domain Bacteria; phylum Pseudomonadota; class Alphaproteobacteria; order ATCC43930; family CGMCC-115725; genus AP-15. The sequence continues at coordinate 2 of JAFASL010000735.1, read as the reverse complement.
GC
>JAFASL010000640.1 GCA_019244535.1 Alphaproteobacteria bacterium | reverse complement strand
GTGGGCTGCCGCAGAGAAGCCTGCAAGAAGCCAGCCGGCGAGAAGGATTGGCAGTGGTAGCGTCCGGAGAATCCCCACAGCGCCCCTCTCAGTTTGGTTCGCTGCCGCAACCGAGCGGCATCTGCAGCGTGCCTTTTGGCACGGGCGAGGGGTCAGGCGGGACCGGCACCGAAGCGAGCCAGGACGCGACGGCGGTGACGTCGCCTTCGCTGAGGCTGGCGGCGACGAGCTGCATGCAGTCCGGTTCGGGAGCCGTCCGCGTGCCGTAACGAAAGGCACCGAGCTGCGCGCTGATATAGTTCGCGCGGAGTCCCACTAGGCCGGGAATAGCGGGTTCCATCCCGGTCAGCTTGGGGCCGTGACATCCGGAGCATGCCGGGACGCCGTGGGCTTGATCGCCTTCGGTCACCAGCGAGCGCCCGCGTGCCAGCACAGCCGGGCTCACGTCGGCAACCGGTTGCGGCAGCGGGGGCGGACGCAAGGCCGCGAAATAGTCCGCGGTCTTTTGCAGATACGGATCGGCTTGATATTCGAGAAGGTAATTCATCGGCGGGTAGCGGCGCCGCCCGTCGCGAAAAGCGACTAGCTGGTTCATCAGATAGCCGGCCGGCTTGCCAGCGAGGCGCGGGAAATAATCATTATTCGTCCCCCCGCCCTGCCGGCCGTGGCATGGTTCGCAGGCGCGCAGGCGCGCCTCCATCGTATCGGGTGGGCGTTCCCTCGTTTGCGCGAGCGCGGGGAGAGCGAGACAAAGGATCAGCGGCAGGGGCGACACTGCCGGCCCAATCCGGCCCGCGCTGGATTGGAGCGCGCGCCTCCGGTTACCCGGCCTATTGCGATTGTTTAGGGTCCACAACGGCGTATTTCCCCCCGGACATTCAAACACCGCCAATCAACCTGCCGTTTATCATATCAGGTGGATTTGGGGCGTCGACCTTTGAGATGAGGACCGAGGAAACAGCGGGTGCCAAGACCCGCGGAAACAAAAGCCCCCGGTCAGGCCGGGGGCATTGGATGCAAGAATGCGGGCAGCTCTATTTGCCGCTATGTGGCGCCGTTTTCCTTTCTAAAAGCCAGACCACTCTAAAAGCCAGACCACCTCTCAGACGACGTGGAACAGGTAAAGAAGGATGATGATTGGGATCGGAATCCCAAGCAGCCACAATAAGATACCCCTGCCCATCGCGATCTCCTCAAAGATGATGGAAGATTATTTTTTGCCGGCGATTTCGCGAACGGCGTCTCTGGCGTGGCCGACCGCGCCCTGAACCCGGCCCTCAGCCTGATCGGCCTTGCCTTCAGCTTCGGTGTCGGCATCGCCGAGAGCTTTGCCGGTTTGCTCCTTGACCTTGCCGGTGACTTTCTTAACCCCGCCTGCGACACGATCTTTGTCCATCGCTGATCCCTCTGTTTTGATTAGTCGCATACAGAACACGGTTATTCGCCCAGTCGTTCCGCAGTGCCAGAAATCGCGCCCCACTGGCGTGCCGATCAGCCGCCTGTCCCTCCTGGCCAAAAAAAACGCCCCCGAAACTCGGGGGCGTTTCGCTACTCGCAGATCGAGTTTATCAAGCAGCTTGCCGCTGATTCTCCGCCTCGGGTACAGCCACTTGCGCCGGCTGTCCGGTGCCGATTTGAACCTTGCGGGGCTTCGCCGTTTCGGGAACCTCCCGGACCAGGTCGACGTGCAGCATGCCGTTGACGAGGCTTGCGCCGACGACCTTGATGTGGTCGGCGAGGCTAAAGCGCCGCTCGAACGCGCGCCGCGCGATCCCGCGGTGCAGGTAGCGGTTCTCGTCTTCCTCCTTTTTCGCCTTGCCGGTCACCAGCAGCGTATTCTCCTGAACGGTAATTTCCAGTTCGTCCTCGGAAAAGCCGGCGACCGCCATTGTCAGACGATACGCGTCTTCACCAGTTTTTTCTTCACCAGTTTTTTCGATGTTGTACGGGGGGTACGCCAATGAGGCGCTGTCGACGCGCGTGGCCGCGTCGACCAACCGGGTCAGCCGATCAAACCCGATCGTCGACCGGAACAAAGGCGAGAAATCGAAACGATCCATAACCACATTCTCCTTTGAGCAACATGGGTTTTGGCATCCACCAGTTGGCTGAATGCCGTTCACTGCTGCGCGGTCCCTACAGTGGCAACCGCGCAATGCTAAAATGGTGTTTGCAGTCAGGAAATCAAGGGGCGGCCAATGCACCACCGCCCGCGTCCCAGCTCAGCGCTTGATGCCAAACCCCTGAAAACGCTTGTTGAAACGGGCCAACTGTCCGCCAGTGTCGACCAGACGCTGCTGTCCGCCGGTCCAGGCCGGATGCGATTTGGGATCGATGTCGAGCCGCAAAGTGTCGCCCGGCTTGCCGTAAGTCGAACGCGTCTGGTACGAGCTGCCGTCGGTCATCACAACGGTGATTTCGTGATAATCGGGGTGAATGCCTTCTTTCATCAACCAACCTCCGTGCCGCCGCGGCTTATGGCGAGGCGGCACTCAATGCGCAATCTGCAGCGATAATGCGCGGCTACGCCTGCGCGGCGGAATCTAGGCATGCGAAACGCGCATTGCCAGGGCAATCAGGTCGAAAAGGTCGACGAGGCGAGCGACGTAATGGTCGCGCATGATCCGGGTTCGGCCCGGCTCTCCCGATAGGTCGATTTCGACCATTTGCAAAAACCGTTCGAGCCTGCGGCGATGCAGTCCCAACCGGCGCTGCAAGGGGTCGGTGATCACACCGCAAAAAGCGGCCAGCATCGCGCCGCCGAGAAAGACGCCGGCGGTGGTCGCGGCGAGCAGTTCCGGACCGGCGGCAGGCGGAAATAGGCTGTACCACAGCCCGCCGAGGCCGGCGCCGAGCGGAAACGCCGCAATAGCCATCTGTTGCGCGATCGTCGCCGCAACAGCCGAGCTCAACGTTATCAGCCCCGGGGTCGCCTGCTTGACCAGCAGAGCACCCAGACCGGCGGCGGCAAAGCCGGTTGCGATCTCGGCGGCCGCGGTACGCGATCCGAGATAAGCCTCGATCGCTGCCACAATACGAGGACGAAAATCGGAGTCGATAGCGCCGCCGGCCAAAAGCGGGGCGATAACGCGCACAGCTCTTTCATCGGCCAGAATCGTCTCGGCGATCGCGTCTCGATGGGAGACCCGATCCCGATATCGACATGGAATTTCCAGCAGTTCGGCCGCCACCAGCCATTCGATTTGGCGCGCCACCTCGGTCTTGAGGAGAAGCCGGTGCTCCGCGAGCCAGGCTGCGACCCGCGGCGGGCCGGCGCGCTGCGCAGCCCAGGCCGTCAGCTTGAGCGCGAGTGCCGGCCCGGCAAGAAACAGATTTGCCGGGGCGCGGACCAGATCCCAGCCGAGCGCGCAACGATGCAGCGCAAGCGATCCGGCGAAAGTGAAATGCCGATCGACAAATGCATCGATCCGGGTGCGCCGGTCCTCAATGTAGCGATGCGCGGCATCGCGGACGATGGCGCCGGCGAGCTCCTCGGGTGATATCTCCGACATCTTTTCACAAAGCCGAGCGCAGCCCATATCGTCCGGGCTTCGATGTGTAGTGGTCAACTCAGTTTTTTCGAGCCCCTCCCGTCTCTTCCGGAAGGGTTCGCCTACCGAGCGGCGCTTGTGTCCCCCGACGAGGAGGCCGAGCTCCTCGCGCATTTTCACGAGCTGGATTTCCGGGAATACGAGTTTCATGGATATCCCGGCAGACGGCGCGTCGTCTCGTATGGTCTGCATTACGACTCCAATGTAAACGCAGCGGTCAGCAGCGCCGGCATTCCCGAGTTCCTGTTGACGTTGCGGCAAAGGGCCGCCGATTTCGCGGGCCTCACTGCCAGCGAACTTCAGCAGGCGCTCGTCAGCGAATACACTCCTGGGGCTGCGATTGGCTGGCACCGGGACCGCCCGGCATATCGCGACATTATCGGCGTATCCTTCAGCTCGCCCTGTCGGTTTCGCTTGCGGCGCAAACGCGCCGGCAACTGGGAGCGCGCTTCCCTGATCGTGGAGCCGCGCTCCATGTACCTGCTCCGCGGCCCGGCGCGAACCGAGTAGCAGCACAGCATTCCGCCTGCGGAGCGGTTGCGCTACTCGGTCACGTTCCGAAGCATGCGCGGCGGCAAGCAGAAAGATCAGGACGCGGTTGCATAGTCGCGCGGCCAGCCGTCAACTGCGCCGGCGCCGAAACCAGCGAGAAAACTTCAACCGTGCACCGGATGAACCCGTGGCGTCAGTCGGCGATGTCGAGACCGAGGTCGAGGATCGGGGCGCTGTGAGTGATCCAGCCGCAGGAAATCAGGTCGACGCCGGTGGCGGCAATAGCGGGCGCCGTCTCCAGAGTGATCCTCCCAGACGCTTCGGTAATCGCGCGCTCGC
>JAFASL010000580.1 GCA_019244535.1 Alphaproteobacteria bacterium | reverse complement strand
CTCCAGAGGAAGCTGTATTGCAAGGCGAAGGCGGAACCGGCGTACCGCTTCTACCTGCTCTACGACAAGATCTATGTAAGCATCCGCCAAGCAGCGCGGCGGTTTGTCGTCAAGCGGCCGCGGCTTGATGCTGAATTGTCTTCCAATTCCAGGGGAGAAGCTCGTTGAGCCGTAGCGCCGGGTAATCGGCGATGCGGGCGAGCACGTCGGCGAGCCAAGCTTGCGGATTGGTGTTGTTGAGTTTGGCGGTGGCGATCAGCGTGTACATCGCTGCGGCGCGTTCGCCGCCGCGGTCGGAACCGGCGAACAGCCATGACCGGCGGCCTAGGGCAATGCCGCGCAAGGCGCGCTCGGCGGCATTGTTGCTGAGGCAGATGCAGCCGTCGTCGAGGAAGCGGGTGAAGGCCGGCCAGCGCGTCAGCATGTAATCGATCGCCTGGGCGGTTGCGGCGTGGCGTGACAGCCGAGCGCGTTCGGCGCGCATCCACTTTTCGAGATCGACGACGATCGGCTTGGTTTCCCTCTGCCGCACCGCCAGCCGGTCTCCGGCCGGCTGGCCATTGATTCTGCGCTCAATGGCGAAGATCTCGTCGATCCGTCGGACCGCCTCGACCGCCAGCGGCGCCTTGCGCAGATCGGCTTGCTCGAAGAAGTGGCGCCGGCCATGGCTCCAGCACGCCGCCTCAGTGATCGGGCCAGGTTTGCGTTTGCCATCGTAGAGATCGCCAAAGCCGGCATAGGCGTCGGCTTGAAGGATGCCGGCGTAACCGGCCAGGTGCCGGGCGGGATGCTCGCCGGCTCGATTGCGCGAGTAAAAGAACACCGCGGCCGGCGGGTCGGGCCCGGCAAATGGCCGATCGTCGCGCACATAAGTCCATAACCGGCCGGTGACCGTCTTGCCCTTGGCGAGCACCGGCACCGTCGTGTCGTCGCCGTGCACGCGGTCGGCATTGAACACGTGCCGGCGAATCAGCTCGCAGAGCGGGCTCAGCACGGCGGTGGCGGCGCCGACATGATCGGCCAAGGTCGAGACGTCGAGGTCGACGCCTTCGCGGGCATAGGTCTCGCTCTGCCGGTTCAGCGGTTGGTGCTCGCCATACTTGGCGTACAAGATCATTGCCAACAGGCTCGGTCCGACATGGCCCCGCGGAATGACATGGAACGGTGCCGGCGGCTGGGTGATCTTCTCGCAGGCGCGGCAAGTAAACTTCTCACGAACCGTCTGGATCACCTTCCATTGCCGTGGCACGACCTCCAGCGTCTCAGTGATGGTCTCGCCGAGTTTGGCGAGCTTGCCGCCACAACATGGGCAGGCCGTCGGTGCCGGAACCACTACCCGCTCGCGCGGCAGATGAGCCGGAAAGGGCGCGCGCACCGGCTTTCTGCGGGTGAACGGGCATACCCCAATGTCACTGACCGGTGCCGCGGCGGCCTCGTCCTCGGTCGCGCTTGCCACCGCTTCCTCAAGTTGCAGTTCGAGCTGGTCGAGCAGCTTGCGGCCGCGCTCGGAGGATTGCCCGTACTGCTCGCGCCGCAGCTTGGCGATCAGCAGCTTGTAATGGGTTATCAACGCCTCGGCGCTCGAGGCGCGCGCTTCCGCCTGCTGGCGAGCCTCCCGCTCGGCAGCTAACGCTGCCTTCAACGCGGCAATGTCACCGGGGAGGTTCTCGGGCTCGCTCGTCACGGGCCCCATTGTCCTATGGCGCTGAAACTTAGCCGCTACTCAACTAAAGGGTGAGTCAATAAGCCGCACCCCAATGCGGTCAGGGACAAACTTTTAGCCAGCTGCTTCTGGCCGCCAGGTTCGGATTGGGTTCCTCCAGTCAATGCCGTCAAGCATATAGGCGAGCTGCGCCGGGGTGATTGCAACTGTGCCATCGGCCGGCGACGGCCAGATAAACCGGCCCCGTTCGAGCCGCTTGGCGTAGAGCGACATGCCGATCCCGTCGTGCCAGAGAATCTTGACCAGGTGACCGCGTTTCCCCCTAAAAACATACAAATCGCCCGCGTGGGGATCGCGCCCGAGCTTCGCCTGAACCTGCAGTGCCAGGCTGTTCATGCCGCGCCGCATGTCGGTATGGCCGACCGCCAGCCACACCCGCACCCCCGACGGAACCGGGATCATCGCCGCGACAGGGCCTTGACCACCGCCGCGGCCAAATCCGCCGGAACCGAGCCCGGTATCCGCACCCGCACCTTGCCGGCGAACTCCAGCTCGATCGTCGGCTCACCCGCCGCCACTGGCGCCGCGGGTATCTCGGGCGGCGCGATCAGCACTTGCGTAAAACCGTCCGCGACGGCGCGGAATTCCTTTCGCCAACGGTAGAGCTGGCCAGGGCCGATATCGGCGCGGCGCGCCACATCGCTGACCACCGCACCTGGCACCAAACTCTCGGCGACAATCGCCCGCTTCTGTTCCTCGGACCAGCGTCGCCGCCGTTCCGGGCCCGTTATCACCTCGACTCGCGCCATCGCACCGTCTCTTGCACTGGTGCAAGCACTGTCCTTTGCACCGGTGCTCCCAGACGGCTCTCAACCGCCGCCTCAACGCAAGGCGGCGGTCACCGGACGGGTAC
>JAFASL010000474.1 GCA_019244535.1 Alphaproteobacteria bacterium | reverse complement strand
GAAATTGACGTTTGACCCGAGTCACTTGAAAACGCGAGGACGATGTCCACATTTCGAAGTATGTAACCGAGTAAGGATTCGTTGATGAGGGAATCTTTGATGAAGCTCGAAACGAACTCTTCGAGACGCCAATTTCTCTCGGCGCTTACTGGCACAGCTGCCGTAACCGCGCTGAAACCAAGCTTAGGGTGGACGGCGGATATCACCGATACACGCGTTGCCGATATCGCTTCCAAGACGATCGGCATCGACGCCCATAATCACATCGACGTTCCTCTGACCAATGCCGAGATGCCTGGTCCTGACATAGACCTGAAAGGCGAGATGAAGCGCTCGGGTTTATCGGCAATCTGCATGACCTTCGCAACCGACTATCAAGCCGGCGATGCCTACGAGCGCTTCCTAAATGGGATGGCGTCGATGGACCGGCAGCTCGACCGCAATGGCATGAAGCGTTCCTTGACGCCCGCCGACATCCGCAGCGCGCATAGGAACAGCCAACCAACAGTTATACAAGCAGTCGAAGGCGCGCACTTCCTTCAGGGCCACATTGAGCGGGTCGAAGAAGCTTACAGGCGCGGTCTGCGGCACTTCGGATTGCTGCACGACAGCGACGCTTCCGTGCCGCTGGGGGATGTTTACACAAATCCTCCGCGGCATGGCGGCCTGACAGCATTCGGGGCGGCTGTGATTAAAGAATGTAATCGCCTAGGCATGCTTATTGATCTTGCGCATGCCAATCTGCAAACGACGGAAGCGGCGCTCAAAATCACAACTCGGCCCGTTATCATCTCCCACACTGGCCTTGATACGCAGTTGGGCAGCAACCCGCGTATGGCAGAGATGATGCGCCCGAGACTGATCAGCAAGGAGCAGGCTCGAACGGTCGCCGACGCCGGCGGCTTGATCGGAGTATGGACACATCTGTCCGATACGCCAATTGAGTATGCGCGAAACATGCGGGCGCTGGTCGATGTCATCGGCGTCGATCATGTTTGCATTGGTACGGATACCAAGCTCACGCCACCGAGCCCTCGCCCAAACGGCCCTCACTCGGGTGGCCTTCCTCCGCAAGGCCCTCATCCCGACGGTCCAGCTCGCAATGACTTCCGCCCTGGCCAACAGCACCCACGCGTTGGGGAACGCACTAATGACGCATGGGCGCATGAGAAGGTCGGGTTCTACTACGCCGTTGTGGATGCGATGTTGCAGAGCGGCTTTACACCCGATGAGATCGGGAAGATTGGCGGAAGCAACCTCTTGCGCGTATTCGGTGCCGCAATTGATAAATGAGATTCTGAGCGACCTGTTTCACGGCGGCTCGCCCCCGGCAATTGCGAGCCCGTAAACCGGCAATCCAAAAGTTACCTTCAGCACTCATGTGTGACGGTCCAACTTAGAGCAATTCCCGAGCGTTTAATTGACATGTCAAAAGTACTCGGCATTACTCCCGATTTATCGCCTTTTAACTGCTGATTGAGCGCCCGAGGGGTTTGCTGTTCTCTAGAAAGATCGCTGGCGACAGCTAACGCGTTGTGATTTCCCGGAGGTAGAATGACTGTCTCAAGAATGTCCACTGTTCTCCTGAAGGACATCATCGACGCGCTGGAGATGCAATTCGACGAGTCGTCTTCTTTCTTGGATCTGGATACGGGGCGCGTAGAAACCGTGTCTAATGATCTTCTGCGCGAGGCAGACGAATCTGTCGACAAGGAGCCGGATCTTCCCGTTTGGCAGAAGGAGGAATGGCAGATCGCCAAGCGAATTGTTTTGACTGATCGGTTCCAGCAGCTTCCCACCAAATTCGACGTCCACGAGTGGGCGATCATGCAGGAGTTTTCGACTTCGGTGGCGTCCGACAGAGTTCGGCAGGATCTGCTGAAGTCTCTCCACGGCGCACGTGCGTTCCGGCATTTCAAGGACACCATCCGGCGGCACCAGATCGAGTCGGCTTGGTTTGAATTCCGTGCCGAAGCGCTGAGGCAGATCGCTCTCGATTGGTGCGAAGAACATCAGATCCGCTGGCAATAGGCGAATTTGCAATGGTCTCAAATAAACGGGTAACGAGCCTATTCCTAAATACATGTTGCCGACACAGCAGGAGGAATGGCCAGGAGGGCGTTATGCCGTAGGAATATAGCCGTAGGCACGGCCGGATTTGTAGACGCTGCGGTGCCGGTGCTTCAGGCGGCTTTGCAGTGCGAATAAACGGTGGCTGTAATAAACTAAGCCGCGGAGATTCGAATGCGTCAACTTTGCACAGTTCTTGTGGCGTTCGCGGTGTTCGCGCCAACTGTTCTAGCTCAACAAGACGGCCCGTACAAGGTGTTGCAGACGGCACGGGTTGGCGGCGAGGGTGGATGGGATTACATCTTCGCGGACAGTGCGGGACGCCGGCTTTACATTCCGCGCGGCGCAACTCACGCGGTTGCTGCAACCGAAACAACGCCTGAGGTGCCGGCGGTCGGTACGCGATTGACGATCTTCGATCTCGACACACTCAAGCCGATTGGTGAGATTGCCGGGGTAGCGGGGAATGGCACCGCGGTTGACCCGGAGTCCGGGCACGGTTTCACGAGCGACCACCCGAAGGTGTCGATGTTCGACACCAAGACGATGACCTTGATAAAGAGCATCGATGTGGGCGCGGCACGCCCTGATGGCATCTACTTCGATCCGTTCAATAGCCGAGTCTACGTCTTCAGTCACCCCACCAAGGATGCAACCGTGATCGACGCGAAAGATGGCACTGTGCTGGGTACGATCGATCTCGGCGGTGTGCCAGAGCAGG
>JAFASL010000419.1 GCA_019244535.1 Alphaproteobacteria bacterium | reverse complement strand
GCGGTCGGCAAAATCCCGATCGACGTCGCCGCGATGAAGATCGATCTGATGTCGATCTCGAGCCACAAGATCTACGGTCCAAAAGGGGTCGGGGCGCTCTATGTCCGGCGCCGGCCGCGGGTGCGGCTGCTGCCGCTGATCGATGGGGGTGCGCAGGAGCGGGGCCTGCGCTCGGGAACTTTGCCGACGCCGCTCTGCGTCGGGCTCGGCCGGGCGGCAGCGATCGCCGGTGACGAAATGACCGGAGAAGCAGATCGGGTTCGGCGCCTCCGAGATCGCCTATTGAAGAATCTCGCCCGGAATGTTCCCGGCCTTCGCGTCAACGGCGACCTCGAGCGACGGCTGCCCGGCAGTCTCAACCTCTCGTTTCCAGAAATCCCGGCACTGGAGCTGATCGAGGCGGTTCCGACAATTGCGATCTCAACCGGTTCGGCCTGCACCTCGGCGTCAGTCGAGCCCTCCTATGTGCTGCGGGCGCTCGGCCTTTCGGACTCGCTCGCCAACGCGTCGATCCGCATCGGCCTCGGTCGCTTTACGACACCCGCAGAGACCGATTTTGCAGCTGACGCCCTCGCCGCGGCTGCGGCCAGGCTAGCGCAGCAGCGGCACCTACCCACATAATCTGGGCGGACTTGGTTCGCATCGTGTTGCAAAATTCGCGGCTGGAGATCGGGTGATGGCGAGAAAGCAGGCCTTGTCGGTGACGGACGCGGCGGCGGAGCGCATCCAGGCACTACTCGCCAAGCGCGGCAAGCCGTCGGTCGGGGTTCGCATCGGCGTGCGCTCGCGCGGCTGCTCCGGTCTCAGCTACACGCTCGAATACGCCGACGAGAAGGGCAAGTTCGACGAGGTCGTCGAGGACAAAGGGGTCACTGTGCTGGTCGATCCGAAGGCGATCATGTTCATTCTCGGCACTGAGATGGACTACGTCGAGGAGCAATTGCAGAGCGGGTTTACCTTCCGCAATCCCAATGAAAAGGGCCGCTGCGGCTGCGGCGAGTCGTTTCACGTCTAGCCGGCCCGGGTTCCGCCGGTCATGAAGTTGTTTCAAATCGAGGAGCCGGACGGAGGACCGGCCGATCCGAGCGCACCGGGGACGGCGATCGCGATCGACGCCGCAAACGCGGAAGCCGCGGTAGCCGTCTCGGTTGGGGGAAATGGGGTCGTTTTGACCGATCGCGAAGGGTTCGAACGGGCACTGACTGTGCCCGGTGCCGCAGCCGCGCCGGCCCAATGGCAAGAGCTGTTCGAGATGGCGCGGACGCGCGCCGAGCGCGCACTATCGCGCCCGGCAACCCACGCCGTTATCGTACTCGATACAAACGCAGATGCCGGGCTTTCGAAAAAGCTGCAGGAGGCTGCCGAGAAAGCGGGGCTGACGGTATTGCGTTTTGTTCGCAAAGCCGAGTTGCCGCCTCACGTGACTCCCGCGCTAGCCGCCGCCGCTCTTGCCGAAGACCTGGCGCCAAGGCCTGAATGATGCCCAAGATGACCTTCATCGAGCGCGACGGCACCCGGCGCGAGGTCGACGCGCCGCTAGGGATGTCGGTGCTCGAAATTGCGCGCCGCCACGACATCGACATCGAAGGCGCTTGCGAGGGCTCGCTCGCCTGCTCGACTTGTCATGTGATCATCGACCCGCAGTGGTATGAACTTCTCAACGAAGCGAGCGAGGACGAGGAGGACATGCTCGACCTTGCCTTCAATCTCACCGTGACGTCTCGCCTCGGCTGCCAGATAGTCATCACCGAGGAGCTAGACGGCTTGACGGTTCAACTGCCCGCCGCGACCCGCAACCTGCTGCTGGGCTGATCCGCCGGCGAGTGATGAGCACAGAGTCGGTTCTTTTCTCGCGGCTCATCGCGGCATCCGATGGCGATTGGCAGACCTATATCCGCCACCCATTCGTGCTCCAGCTGGCCAGCGGTGACCTTCCCGAGCCGTGCTTTCGCCGCTATCTGGTTCAGGACTATCTATTCCTGATCCATTTCGCCCGCGCCTGGGGATTGGCGATCTACAAATCCGATGCGCTCCGTGAGATGCGCCGCGCACAGCGACTGGTTGCCGCCACTCTCGATGTCGAGATCGGGCTCCACATCGACTATTGCCGCGGCTGGGGGCTGTCGGAAGCCGCGATGGCGAGCGAGCCGGAGGCAGCCGCAACGATTGCTTATACCCGCTTTGTGCTCGACCGCGGCGTCGCCGGCGACCGGCTCGATCTCGAAGTAGCGCTCGCACCCTGCATCGTCGGTTACGCCGTTATCGCGGCGGAGCGAATCAATGATGCCTCGACACGGCTCGACGGGAACCCTTACCGCGAGTGGTTCGAAATGTATGCGGGACCGGAATACCAGGACCTGGCCGCAGAGGCAGCAGCGGCGCTCGACGAGCAATTTGCCCGGCGTGGCGGTGAGGGACGGTTCCCCTCGCTCGCCGGGATTTTCGCTGCAGCCGCCCGGCTCGAGGCCGATTTCTGGCAGATGGGCCTCGAGGCGCAATCGTGATGTTGGCAGAGCTGGACCTGCCGGGTCAGCCGGGCGACCACCGGGTCGTCGTGGCGATGTCGGGCGGTGTCGACTCGTCTGTGGCGGCTGCACTGCTGATTGAGCGGGGCTTCGAGGTCGTGGGCATCACATTGCAGCTCTATGACCACGGGGCCGCCGCCGGGCGCAGCGGCGCTTGCTGCGCCGGCCGCGACATCCACGATGCCGCGCGTGTCGCCGAGCGTCTTGGCATTCCCCATTACGTGCTCGATTACGAGAGCCGTTTCCGGGCCGCGGTCCTCGACGATTTTGTCGACAGCTACGCGCGCGGCGAAACGCCGGTGCCGTGCATCCGGTGCAATCAGCGGATCAAGTTCCGCGATCTTCTCGGCACGGCGCGTGACCTTGGTGCGTCGGCGCTCGCCACCGGGCATTATGCCCGCCGAAGGCCTGGCCCGGACGGGCCCGAGCTCTACCGGGGATGCGACGCGGCGCGCGACCAGAGCTATTTCCTCTTCGCCACGACCCGGGATGAGCTGGAGTTTTTGCGGTTTCCGCTGGGTGAGTTTACCAAGGAAGAAGTGCGCGCCGAGGCGCGGCGCTTCGGGCTGCCGATAGCCGAGAAGCCCGATAGCCAGGACATCTGCTTTGTACCGAACGGATCCTACGCGCGTCTCGTCGAGCGGCTGCGACCTGACGTTCGGGCGCCCGGCGAGATCGTCGACCGCAACGGCCGCGTGCTCGGCCGGCATAACGGCATCGCCCATTTCACGGTTGGCCAACGCAAGGGTCTCGGTATCGCGGCCGGCGAGCCGCTCTATGTCCTGAAGATCGAGCCCGAGTGCCGGCGTGTGGTTGCAGGCCCGCGCGCTGCATTGGCCGAGACTCGCGTTTCGCTCGGCGAGCTGAATTGGCTGGTCGCACCTGCGGCCGGCGCGATCTCGGTAACGGCGAAGCTCCGGTCGACCGGCGCTGCGGTGCCGGCAACCCTTCAGCCCGGCGCCCGATCCGGAGAGGCGGAGCTGATCCTGGACGCGCCTGCTGGCGCAGTCGCGCCGGGTCAGGCAGCGGTGATCTACGATCGCGATCGGGTGCTCGGCGGCGGCTGGATCCGCCGCCCAGCTTGACCCATCGGCACCCGCCGCCTATATGCGAGCGCCGGTGGCGGGATAGCTCAGCTGGTTAGAGCAGGGGAATCATAATCCCAAGGTCGGGGGTTCAAATCCCTCTCCCGCTACCAATAAAAAGGC
>JAFASL010000217.1 GCA_019244535.1 Alphaproteobacteria bacterium | reverse complement strand
GTCAGGTGCGGCATCGGGTTTCCCCTTCTCGAGCAGAGCGATTCGCCATCCTACGGGCCGGGGCCGGCGGCCGGCAAGCCGCCCTCCCGCAAGTATTTGCGGCGACGAACCGCAAGCGATAGCCTCATTTTGGGAAGAGAGGGGGAGCCACAGAATGGACACGGAGAGGCAAAAGCGCATCGAGCGACGCGCCTATGCGGTGTGGGAGGCCGAGGGCCATCCGCACGGCCGGCACGACGAGCATTGGCAGCTTGCGACCGGGCAGATCGAAGCCGAGGAGCATGCGCAGGCTACCGACAAACCCAAGAAGCGGAGTTCCGGGCGGAAAAAATCGAGGAAGTGATGCGATCGCGTATCGAGCTGGCACACTTCTTGTAGCGAGAAGCGTCAGGTCCGGGCCCTTCGCGCCTCGCGCGGGCCGATCCGGGCCGGGATTGCCGGATCTATTCCGGACCTCATTCCCGGACCAGCCTTGGTGCGCTGCCCAGCCGGTGGGCAGATGTTCGAAACCCGTGCAACACGATCCCTGGGATTACGTATCGTGGCGGGACACAACTCCCCTTAGCCTTCAGAGGCTCTGATAAAGCAGCGCACGACCGGATGCCCATTGTAATACCGCAAGCAGGCAACGCCGCGCCCGGTCGGATTGTCGGTGCGCTGCAGGATCTTGTCGGGCGGCACCTGGATCCGCTCGCCCTCGGCGATGATCCAATAGCGACCATCGGCATCCGTCTCGTAATCGGTTATGTGACAATCCTTCTCCGGTGAGCAGCATGAGGTGCTGCCCATCATTCCCTCCGTCCCGGGCTCCTTGAGGCTGCCGAACCAATCGGCGAACTCGGCCCCGGGCGGGTGGGCGGCGCTACCGGTGCACAGGGATATCATCGTCGCGAGTATAGCGAACGAGCCCCGCATGCACCGCCGGCCCGCCCTATGGGTAGAGAGTATCATCGACTGGTGGCGGGCACGGCAGGCTGTTGCCGTCAGAGCCCGCTTTGTAGCACCAGCAATCCGCACTCGACCTACCCTCGCGGATCGCGCATTTGCCCTCGCGCTGAAGACGCAGCGCAATCATGCGTTGGTGGATCGTCGCGAAATCGTCGGCGGCGCGAGCTGTGTGCGGCGTCATCTGGGCCCAATGGGTTTTGCTGCCTTAGCGATTGCTCCAGCAGCTTGCACCCGTCATGCCAGAAGATGGTTGCTCAATCGTAAAATTCCTGGTGGTTCCGATCGCTTGCCGAGCAAAGCCCTGATGGGGTCCCGCGGTGCACCGCTGGACAAGATTACTCCGCCGGAGTCACTCTCGGGTCCATGGAACGCGAAGATTTCAGCACGCGCGAGATCCTGGCCGGCAAGGCGCCGCCGGACGCCCCGGTCACCGTCAAAGGGTGGGTGCGCACGCGGCGGGATTCAAAGGCGGGGATCTCGTTTGTGCACCTGTCGGACGGCTCGTCCTTTCATCCGGTGCAGGTCGTCGCGCCAAACACCTTGCCCAATTACACGGACGAGGTGCTGAAGCTCTCGGCTGGCTGCGCGGTCGAGGCGACGGGGATGATCGTGCCGTCCCCCGCCAAAGGGCAGCCCTTCGAGATGCAGGCGAGCGCGCTGCGCGTGATCGGTTGGGTCGACGACCCGGACACCTACCCGATCCAGCCAAAGCCGCACACCTTGGAATACCTGCGCGAAGTCGCGCATCTGCGCCCGCGCACCAATGTGATCGGCGCGGCAACCCGGGTGCGGCACAGCCTCGCAAAGGCGATCCACCGCTTCTTCGACGAGCACGGGTTTTTCTGGGTCAATACGCCGATCATTACCGGCTCCGACGCGGAGGGGGCCGGCGCATTGTTCCGCGTCTCGACCCTGGATCTGATGAACATGCCGCGCACCCCCGACGGCAAGGTCGATTTCGCGCAGGATTTCTTTGGCCGCGAGGCATTCCTGACGGTCTCGGGCCAGCTCAACATCGAGGCCTATTGCCTGGCATTGACCAAGGTTTACACCTTCGGCCCGACCTTCCGCGCCGAGAACTCGAACACCAGCCGTCACCTCGCCGAGTTCTGGATGATCGAGCCGGAGATCGCGTTTGCCGACCTCTCCGACAACGCGGCATTGGCCGAAGCACTACTGAAATACACCTTCGCGGCGTTATTGAAAGAGCGCGAGGAAGACCTCGCGTTCTTCGACCAGCGCATCGAAAAGGGGCTCATTGCCAAGCTCGAAGGGATCGTCGGCTCGGAATTCGTGCATATGGATTACCGCGAGGCGATCCATGTGCTCGAGCGGTCGAACGAGAAATTCGAATTCCCAGTCCGCTGGGGCGTCGATCTGCAGTCGGAGCACGAGCGCTATCTGACCGAAAAATACGCCAAAAAGCCGGTCATCGTGATGAACTACCCGAAGGCGATCAAAGCCTTTTACATGCGGGTGAACGACGACGGCCGCACGGTCGCGGCGATGGACGTACTGGCGCCGGGGATCGGCGAGATCATCGGCGGCAGCCAGCGCGAGGAGCGGCTCGAGGTATTGGACCGCAGCATGGCCGAGCGCAACATCGATCGCGAGCACTACAGCTGGTACCGCGATCTGCGCCGCTACGGCACCGTCCCGCACGCCGGCTTCGGCCTCGGCTTTGAGCGCACCCTCGCCTACGTCACCGGCCTCGCCAACGTCCGCGACGCGATCCCTTTTCCGCGCACGCCGGGGAATGCGCGGTATTGAAGTCGACCACTAAACAGCGTCTGTGCCCAAAACAGGGTTGCTGCCTCACACGCGACGCGGCTTGTCAACGAAGCAGCGCCCCGCCAGTCGTGCCGTGCCGTCGGGCTACGGCAGGAGGCACAACGATAATTGCCGCCGCGACCTCCGTCGGACCAGCAGCAAGCACCCCGAGTGGCGGACGATTTAACACTGAGTGGCACGCCCTGTGATCTAGTCTGACCGCTATCGTTGGCCAAAATCGCCGCCTGAAGCACAGCCGCCACACCGTCTAGGGAAGAAAATTCCGACCCCGACATCCCTCAGGTTTGTCCCATGCCGGCTAGCAATGGGGCGAGTTCACCGGGCCGTGGGGCTGCTGGAACGGGGGCCGCGGATCGCCGGGCTGAGGATGCCGGTAGCGGCTGCACAGTCTGTTCCACCAAGTTCCGGATCGCCTCGGCTCCCATAGCAAGACCGCTTCCGATGGTACCGTCCGATTGAATTATCACGGCCGCAGGGGTGCCATGCGCCAAATACGCCGCGGCCACCTCCCGATCCGCCTGCAGGAGCACTGGAAGCGCTGCGGCTGGACCGAATTTGGCGCGATTCTGCTCGGCGGTTCCCCGGCTTACCGTGGCGAGCGCTAGCTTACCTTGGTACAGGGTGTGCCAGCTGACAAGGTCGGGCGCCAACGCGATACACGGCCCGCAACCGGGATCAGTGAACACCAGCAGCAAGGGATGGCCAGCGGCACGCAGGTGTTCGAGGGCGACTCTCTCGCCAGCAAGGTCAGGCAGACTGAAAGTGGGGGCTTGCGCGCCGACACTAAGGCCACCCTGGAAGGCCTTCGCCTCGGTTTGAGGCGTAGGGGCGGTGAACCCGCGGCGGACCAGCGATTCCTGAAGCGCGTCGATGCGCAGCAGGAGTCGACCTTGCTGACGGAACAGTTCGATCAAAAACCACGCCTGTGCGGCGATAAACACTGCCATCAGGATGAGGCCCGTCGTCTGCCAGGAAGCTGGGTCGCCGAGCCAAGCTACCGCGCTCGGGCCGACGTGCTCAGGCCCTTCCCAGACGAGGAAGGCCGCCAACGCCATAAGTGCGCCGTCGCGGGCGAGTGTCCTCCAGTTGACCGGCTCGGAGTGGAGCTGGCCGAAGCAATGGCAATCGGGCTTTCGCCCTTGTGCAAGGTTGGCGACGATGCCGGCTCCAAAGGCAAGCAGGAGTGCGAGCGCGGCGAGCGCGCCCCACCAAGCCGTGGTGGCGGGCAACAAAAGGGCGGCCGTGGCGAGCTCGACTAAAGGCACGGTTATGGCGAGCGAAGGGGCGAGCGCCGCAGGCAGACCGAACTCGAGGATGGCTTTGCGCGCACCAGCTGGGTCGGCGAGCTTGGCAACACCAGCCGTGACAAAGACAGCAACAAGGGTCAAACGCGCTGCAAGTACAAAGGGATCCGGCATCTAACGGGCTTCCTCGTCGGTATCTGGAATCTGAGGCCCGCTCCTGGTCACGACTAAGCGAGAAACTCGTACATCGCAAATAACGTCAATGAACAGCCGCCGACGGTTCAGAATTATCGGGCCAACTAGTTCGGATCACGCGAGTGTCAAAGTCGCTTCCAGTAGCACCACGATGGGCGTAGCCGACTGCCAACCGCCGTTTACCTAAACTCAGTGAAGGCATACGACGGCGCAAATCTGGTTCGCCGCGTCACAGCAGGTAAAGTTCGGGGGGCAACATTTCCCTCCACAACAGACTTCGAGCGGTTGACAATAAAAGACACGATTATGAGCCAAGTCGCCACACAGTTGCCGTTCCGGAACAGCGCAAATTCCTCTTTGGGGATCGCTGCAGACCTGTCCCTCGAGGCAACATTGCGGCCCACAGGGCACCGAACAACAGATCTGCAGTGTCGGATGACAAGACTGGCCGGGATTGCAGCACCGGCCGTTACAACAAGCAGTTGCGCAGCATTGGTCGCCGCAGCAGGGCGTGAAGCCAGCGCAGCACGTGTTGCCACACGCAATCCCTTCAGCACAACAAGTCCCGTCGGGCAGGCAGGCGTCAGGTGAATCACAGCATGTCCGTCCATGACACGGCGTCTCATCCGGGCCGCAGCATACGCCTCGATTGGGGTCCAAACACTGCCCCCTGCTCTCACAGCAGCCGTGGCCGCAACCGATCGGGCAACAGTCGCCGCCGACATTATTACATGCCTTTAGGCACCTAATATCGTTGCCTGAGCAGCCGATGTCGCTGCCTATGGCGCACCCCACAAATGGTATCACGATACAGGCAGCCGCCGCACATGCGGCCGCCTCTCCATAGCATTCCACAATGCAATTCTTACAATCGACATGCTGTTTTGGATTGCTATAGTATTCCATCTCATGCGGGCAACCAAAAGCAGCCGCACTCGAGGACCATCCGGAAACTGAGGCAAGATTGGTTGGAGATATATTTTGGCGATCGGATCTTATGCAAGATCGAAGCTCTTTTCTCGCGGTCTCGGACAGCGCCTGTATGGCTGCTTCTACTCCCGCTGGATAAATATTTGTTGGCGGTAATGTTCCGTCGGCAAACCGTACCTGCTGGGTTTGGGTCATGGAAAAAGGCGCTAGATCTCGACCATCAATATCGCCGGTAAAGCGTTGACCATCCTCGCTGACAAGCGACATCTCCTTTATTCCTGACACGCTCGGCCCAAATATTACGCGAATGCGAACAGATTCGCCCTGGCCTCCAGTTGTTGTGATCTCGACGATAGGACCAAGAGTGCTGTGGTTTATACGGGTTTTTTCGGCTACGCGTTGCTGTTCCAGCGTTATCGTCCTATCTATGCTGATGGTATCCCGGTGAATTTTGCGGGCCGTGGAGAATTTGATAACCCGATGGTCTGCATCGCCTCCAATCGAGCAACGCCCCCTTTTTGAGTTCGATTGTTTATCAGCTGCATAGGCGTGCAACGGGCGTGTCACTGCAGCAGCGGCAATGCTTATCACGCCCCGAAATACGTCACGTCGAGATTGCGCCGTCAAGGTAACGCGTGTCAAATTATCAAACCAGTGCTCCACGCCCTTCGGTCCCCCGATACGCAGGACATGCCGACCGTCCGAAACCAAGGCGATCGGTCGTCTGATGCGTCACACGACGTTACTTGCGCGCTTGTATATCATCTAGAACGGGAGTTAAAGCTTGATGGCCGCGCTAAACCGCGGGGGACGAAGTCAGGGCACTCTCTGCCCGGAGCACGAGACGCGCGGGTGTGCGGGTAGTGTAGCGCCGGGATCGACAAGAGAATTACTCTTGGTTCAGCGATCTACGCCGCTACAGCGCAGTGCCGCACGCCGGCTTCAGCCTCGGCCCGGCTTTCGCCCGCGGCACCCTTGCCTACGTCACCCCAATGTTCGTGACGCCATCCCCATTCCGCGCCACCTTGCCTCGGTGGCCGCGTCTGCGCGGACCCAGGCCGACCGGCGTCAGTAGGCATCCGTGTAGCTAGGCCCAGCGATGTACCCCTGCGGGAAGCGGAGCTGGAAGCGGCCGATCGTGCGGTAATCTCCGAGGTTCGAGCTCGGCTGCGGCGTGTTGTAGCCGGCGAACACGATGGTCACTGTCGAGCGGTCTGTAACGGTCGCCTGCGGGTCATAGACGCGGCCGCTGAAAAAGTTCGTATTGTGACCAGCGGGCGGGACCCAGGGCGCTACTTGCGCGGGCGTCAGCACATCGGCGTTCATCACGTCGATCAGCGGGCGGTTCGCCGGATAGGACTTGCCGGTTCCGGGATCGGTGACGGTGTCGGTCGACAGAATCGGGTTGTCGAACCCGTAGATGACCGTCCAGCTCAGCAGGTCGGAGGGCTTGTTGACCACGCCCGTCGTCTCGGCGTAGCCGATGAAATGGAACCCGTCGGAATCATTGTCGAGGCAGTTGCCGGCGCCAAAGAACATGCCATAGCGGCCGTTCGACAGCGGAACGATACTGCCGCTGCCGAGCCAACGGATGCCGTCGAATGCGGTAGTGGTCGGGTCTTGCAGCCCACTCACCGCGCCGACATCGCTGAAATTGATCCCGTCGGTTGTCGTCGCCACGCGGATCGTGATGACATCCGTGTTTGCCTTTCTAGGCTTGCCGGTGACGATGTTGGTCAGCGCCCAGCTCGGCGTGCTCGCGCAATTGTTGGTCTTCGAGGGGTTGAGCTGCTTTTCGACATAGATGATCGTCGTGAGCTTGCCGACTTTGGTCGCGCCGAGAATGGCGTCGGGGCTCTGCAGGCCGGCGGTCGCGCCGGCGGTCGGTTCAAGCGCGGGATAGCCGCGCGACGCGAGCGGGCTTACATAGCCCAGTGCCGGGAGCCCGGCGAGCGGGCTCGGTGCCGCGCGTCGCAGCGCGTGCACGACGAGCTGGTCGGAGTCGATATGGCCATTGGCGCGGTTCAGATGATAGATGCGCTGAACCCCGGCTACAGTCATCACAAAGGCATGGCCGAGACCGTTGTCGGCGGCATTGGCGGAGTTCGAGCCGTAGGGGGCGGTCATCCCGTCGACGATGACGTTGTTGTTGTCGGGATCAGTCGGATCGGCGGGGCAATACGGGTTCAGCCCTAACGCTTGGCCGGTGAAAACCCAGCTCTTGCCCCAATCGAACGAAATCGCCGAGACGGTCGCTTCCTGCTCGTTGCGCGGGCGGTAATCAAAGAAGCCTTCGAGGTTACTGTCGTTGGCGCGCACAAACGGAAAGTAATAGGGCTGCATCGGGTTGATGCCCTCGGCGCTCTGCACCCGCCCGCCGGCGCAATAATTCTTGTAAGGCGTGCCAAAGGCTGTTGTCGGTGGGTTGAAGGGGGTGCCAGCGGTGGACGGCGGCAGGATGCCCGAGGCGTCATGGCGGTTTCTGCCCACCATCTGGTGGAGGGTCCAGGGTCCGCCCGCAATGCTGGCCTCGGCCAGGCTGCGCGGCACATAGCTGATGGTTACCGACGTGTCACCCCTCGCATGGACGCTCGCCAGGATGGCGCTGATCGCCGTGAACAAGAGTAAGTTATATGCAGCCCGCATTGCCGAATCCCCCAACAATTTGCCTCGCCTCAGGAGAGGAGGCCGATGACATTATTCGGCGCGGCGATGACAGTTTAGTGACATTCACAAATCCGAATTGTTAAAACCCAGCCGCCCCTGCTTGCAGCATCGGGGTACGCTCTATCATCGCGATAATTCATCATGGAGGTTTCAATGGCCGCTCCGATCCCACCCTTCACGCGCGAGACTGCGATCATCAAGGTCCGGATGGCGGAAGACGGCTGGAACAGCCGCGACCCGCATCGGGTTTCACTGGCTTATACCGAGGACAGCCGGTGGCGAAACCGCGCGGAATTTATCAATGGGCGCGCAGAGATCGTCGCCTTCCTCACACGCAAATGGAACAAGGAGCTCGATTACCGGCTGATCAAAGAACTCTGGGCCTTCCACGACAATCGCATTGCCGTGCGGTTTGCTTATGAGTGGCATGACGACAGCGGCAACTGGTTCCGCTCTTACGGAAACGAGAACTGGGAATTCGATGCGGCTGGCGTGATGGAGCGGCGTTTCGCTTCCATCAACGACCTGCCGATCAATGAAGCCGACCGCAAATACCATTGGCCGCTGGGGCGGCGGCCTGACGATCACCCGGGCCTATCCGACCTGGGTCTCTGAGCCCTATTAACGAGGGCCAGCCCGGTCGCGATTTGAGCGGTTTCCGATGAGGTTGACAACTGGAAGAAGAGCGCTCGCGCAACACGGGGTCGAAAGATTAGGCTATGACCGAGCTTAAGTTGGGGAGGGCAGGCCGTGGCCGATCATGCCGAGACTGTGATCACGGTGACCGATGCGCCGGGCGACGACGACCAGGCGGTGATCACGGGCGGGTTGCGCGCGTATAACGAGGTGCAGGCGGGATCCTGGGACGGACGTCCGCTCGCCATTTTCGCCCGCGATCCCGAAACCAGGAGGGTCGTCGGGGGCCTGCTGGGCCGCACCTCACTCGGCCTGTTGCGGGTGGACACGTTTTTTCTACCGCAAAAGTTGCGCCGCGGCCGGCTCGGCAGCCGCATCCTCGCGATGGCCGAGGAAGAAGGGCGGCGGCGCGGCTGCACCCGGGCGGTGTTGTCGACGCTCCACTTTCAGGCGCCGGGGTTCTACCAGAAGCAGGGCTGGGAAATCGCCGCCCGGATCGATTGCGAGCCGCCCGGCCACACGCGCTTTTACATGACCAAGAAGCTGTTCTAGAGCTCAGTCTCCCGGATACTGTGTCTCTGCGCTGCAAAGAAGGAGGGGAATGCGATGCAGATCGTCGACGCCCAAATCCACCTCTGGGGATCGGGTCTGCCGAGCAACCCGTCGCACGCGCAGGTGACGCACTTCACTCCCGAAGAGGCGATTGCCCGGATGGATGAAGGCGGCGTCCACGCCGCGGTCATTCATCCGCCGGGCTGGGACCCGAATTCCCACGGCATGGCTTTTGCCGCGGTCAAGAATTATCCCGGCCGGTTCGCAATCATGGGCTCGCTGCCGCTCGATCGCCCGGAATCGCGCACACGAATCGCCAGCTGGAGACAACAGCCGGGAATGCTCGGTCTGCGCTATGGGTTTCTCGCCGATCCGGCGCGCCGGTGGCTCCATGACGGCACACTCGACTGGCTGTGGGCGGGCGCCGAACAGGCCGGCGTCCCGATCGCCGCGCTGGCGACGGACTCGCTGAGCGAGCTCGGCCGGATCGCCGAGCGTCATCCGGGATTGCGCCTGACGATCGATCACCTGGGCGGCAGGGGCGGTACAACGGCGCTGAAGGACGCTGCCGCAATGACCCACATGCCGGAGCTGCTGGCATTGGCGAAATTTCCCAATGTGGCGGTCAAGGCGACCGGCGTGCCGCATTACTCGAGCGAGGCCTATCCGTTTCCAGCGCTACATACTTATTTGCGGCAAGTCTACGATGCGTTCGGGCCCAATCGGATGTTCTGGGGCACAGACATCACAAAGATGCCCTGCACCTGGAGGCAATGCGTGACGATGTTCACGGAAGAGCTGCCGTGGTTGACGGGACGCGACCTGGAGCTGGTTATGGGCGAAGCGCTCTGCGCCTGGTGGGGCTGGGATCAGGCAGCATGACATGCGTCGCCACCGCTGGCTCTGGCATTAGCTGATCTATGCCGTGATCGCCGGCAAAGACAGCCGAAGCGGTTAGGCTGCACCTTGGCTGAGAGGCCGCTCTCGGGCATGGCGGGAAGGAAGCCGTCGGGATTTCTTACACAGATCAATTCCTCGGTTTCTGACAGCTTGGCTTTCTAAGCAAGATATATACCAAGTTTTGCGCTCGCGCTGGATCTCAATAAGGTGAATGATGGTGGGGATAGGTGGTGAGACGAACAGATCTTGTGCGTCGGTATTTCTTACAGCTTTCTGACGAAAAGGGGTAAAATCCAGCGGAATCGCGGCTCTTTGGCATTGGCACGATCCTTGCGGCGAAATCGCGGGAATTCATTCGCCAAGGCAGGGAGTGTCCGATGACCAACGCAACGAAAAAATTTTGGGTGACTGGATTGGTGGCCGCCGGGTGGGTTTTGGCAGCGGCAAACGTCGTTCAGGCGACGCCGATCACCTACACTTTTTCCGGCATTGGAAGCGGCACAATCAACTCGGTTCATTTTACGAACGCTGCATTTACATTCGTCCTAAATGGCAACACCACCGCGATAGACGCGAGTGGCGCGCCCTTCTATCGCCTATCCGGCGTCGGCGGCACGTTCACCGAAAACGCCACGACCGTAACCCTGACGCCCACCGTTACGCTCGTCGCGACCGCCGATGCCGCGACGCCGCGGATCAACTTCTTAACGCGACGTTCGATAACGGTCTCGGGATGAATGATCCCTCGCTCGCCAGTTACCAGCTCGCGACCTCGTTCGGACCGCTGACGGTTACCGCACCTGGCACGGCTACGAGTTTTCTGACCCCGACCTTCAATCCCATAGGTGACG
>JAFASL010000166.1 GCA_019244535.1 Alphaproteobacteria bacterium | reverse complement strand
ACCTTTCGATTCCGTTCAAGAGATCTGCCGACTTGCTTTTGTCTCTCCTAGTCGCAGTTGGAATTAAATCTATAGATTTCAGAGGGTTGTACCTCAGATCGTTCAGGTTCGAATCCTAGTCCCCCAGCCAACCCAACGCCTGTTTATTCTTGAGCTTTAGCATCACGGAAGGCTGCCGCACAATTGGGCGCAGTTCCCGGGCTTTTCGCACGAGCCATGTGGGAAAAAATCGGGAGAGACCAAAGAGAGACGGATCGAGCGGGGCCTCGGGCTAATATATCTCTGCCGGGCATTGATGCACCGGCGGAACTCGGCGAGAGAGAAACTCGCGAGGCGAGGTGCGATTGAGGTAACGCTCCAGTGAACACCGGCGTCACTTAGCGGAACAACAGGCTGAACTCAGCGATTCGGCAGTCCACGTGCCTAAAAGGCGGATGTTCTACTGCGAGGCGGATTTAACCGAAACCAAGCACGGCCCTTTGTTCTTGCCAGCTCAGCGGGAGCGCGGGATGCTCGATCAGCATGGTCGCGGTCAGACCGGAAGGTTGTCGCCCGTCGAGGATCGCGGTCGTGATATCGGGCGCGAGATAGGCGAGGCGCAGCACTTGGCTGTAGTAGGATCGATGCAGTTTCTCCCTCTTGGCCAGATCGGCAAACTTGCTGACCCCACCGCCCAGCAGACTGTTGTTGAACCGGTGAGCTTTGGCAATCGCCTTGATCAAGGCGGGATCGGGTTTCGACGGTGTTTCGAACGGATCGGTGTGGTCGATCACCATTCGGACTTCTTTGCCGGCGCGTCGCAGCTGCACGGGTTGAGAGAGCTGCAACGTGGGCTCCTCGTCCGCCAGATCCGTCTTGGTTGCAGTGAGGCGATCCTTAAGCATGGCCGCGAGCCGGCAGGGGCGGAGATGGATGATCACCTGTTCTAAGCTCACATCGATCCTCTGGACGAGAGCGAGAACTATGACCCGCTGATGCAGCGGTGACATCCGAACCCAATCCGAGGCCCATTTCTCGGCAACGGCGAGTAGGGCCGGTTCCAATAGCCGCTCGCCAGTTTGCGTCAAGGTGATCTCCAATAGGCTCGCCGGCTCCACCAGCAAGCGACGGATGCGGTTCACGACGATTTGCTCGATCTCCGCTGCTGGAATGCGCAGCCCGGAGGGCCGCATCGGCTCGCCCATCGGTGATCAGGGAACGGGAGACGTAATAGCGGTAGCGCTTGCGGTTCTTGATTGCATGGCTGGGAGTCATGCGCTCGCCTTCGGCATCGAACAGCAAACCGGCAAGCAAGCTCGGGTTTTTCACGCGCATGCCGGTGCCGCGCTCGATGACGTTGTCGGCAAGGCGCGCTTGCACTGTATCCCATAACGCCGGATCGATGATCGCCTGGTGCTCGCCGCGATAGGCTTGATTCTTGTGGGCGACGTCGCCGCGATAGAGGCGGTTCCGCAAGATCAGGTAGAGCGTGCCGCGGCTGATCGGCTTGCCACCCCAGCACCGGCCCGAAGCGCTGACCCAGCTCTTGCCGGTAATACCGCACGCGAGGAGTTCCTGCTGCAATAACCGCACCGAGCCGAGCTCGGCATAGCGGCGGAAAATGCGCCGCACCTTTTCCGCCTCGGCCTCGGGCGATGACGAGCTTGCGGTCTTGGACGGCGTAACCGAGCGGCGGCAAACCGCCCATCCACATCCCTTTTTTCTTCGAAGCGGCGATTTTGTCGCGGACGCGTTCGCCGGCCACTTCGCGCTCGAACTGGGCAAAGGACAGCAGCACGTTGAGCGTCAAGCGGCCCATCGGTCGTCGTGTTGAATTGCTGCGTCGCCGACACAAATGAGACACCCTTGGCATCGAAGATTTCGACGATCTTGGCGAAGTCGGCGAGCGAGCGGGTCAGCCGGTCGATTTTGTACACCACCACGACATCGACTTTGCCGCCGCAAATTTCGGCCAGGAGATGCTGCAATGGGGGGCGATCGAGATTACCACCCGACCGCCCCCATCATCATAGTTCTGCGGCAGGCACGACCAGCCCTCATGACGCTGACTTCTGATGAACGCCTCGCACGCCTCCCGCTGGGCTTGCAGCGAGTTGAACTCTTGCTCCAAGCCCTCTTCTGAGGATTTGCGGGTGTAGATCGCGCAGCGCAGGAGACGGCGGGACCGAGCCGCTTCTTTATCCATGCGGGGTTCTCCGCCGTTTCTCTCAGCGGCTTGCTGACCCCGAAGAAGTGTGGTCCCGACCACGACACGCCGGTGATCCGGCGCGCGATCCGGCTCAACGAGGAGTAACGCTCTCCTTGATACTCGAAGCCGTCGTCGAGAACGCTTACGGTATGCACCTTTTGATGCCATTCGCGAACCAGTTTGGTCCCCGGCCGCAAGGAAATAACCGAGACATCACCTGTACCGCGGCGCCCCTCGGAGCTCGCGGCAAGCGACCGAAGCCGCCGGATGGTGGTCGCGCTCAGGCCGCCCATAGCACACTCCTGAACCGAGTACGCAATCCCGCGGACCAATAGGTCGCGGCTCAGCCGGGTGGGCGGCGTTGCACGATACAACTGCTGCCATTGAATCCGTAATTCGCTGGTGCTCAGCCCTTCGAGTGCGTTTATCTGGGCTTCGATATCAGTTTCCTCGGGCTGTCTGCGAGGTGCGGATTTCTCAAGATGGGAAGGCTCGCCGGTCTTCCGGCGAGCGCTATTGTAATGGCGAACCGGCGTCATGCGCCGGCCTCAACGATGCGGTAAACCCGCCCACGTTCCTCCTTGGCGGAGGCCAGAGTGAGCCCGAGCTTCTTCTTCAAGGTTCCCGAGAACAGGCCCCGCACCGTATGGCACTGCCAGCCGGTTGCGGTTGCGAGCTCTTCGACCGTTACGCCTTGGGATCGACGCAGCATCGCGATGACATCCTCCTGCTTCGAGGTGCGCTTCGCGTCCGATTGCGGCTCCGGGTCCGGCAGCAGTTCGATTGCCGACCATAGTTGGTTGATCAGTGTATCGCGGTCGCCAACCCTCTTCCGCTTTTCAACGCCGGGCAGCGCATTCCACAGCGTCAGGAGCCGCTTGCTGCTGAGCTGGGCTGCATGCAGTTCGTTATTCGACGCGACGAGAATCTCCCCCTCATCGAGTTCTGGCGGCGGCTGCGGCAGAGAATGATTCCCTTGTTGCCGATGATGTAGATGCGCATGAATGGGTTCTCCTTGATTTACCCGACAGTCGCGGTCGGTGAACCCACTCACGCTCTGTTCGACCACCAAAGCCACTCTTTTTCGGATAATGGCATGGCTTTATTCGGCCACAATCGAGCATGGAATTGCTCGGCGTTACTTAGATGGTTTGGGTGTCTACCATCAGCAGTTGCCTGTCGGATCGAGGCATCGGCGCTGGAAAGTGTCCTATTGGCCACGTCGTCTCTCGAGAGCCGCCCACAGTGATTCTCGACGCCATGGACCGGGCCTGCACGGAGAATGGCAAGACAACAAAAAATTAGACCTCCGTTGCTTACAGGTAGTCATCGCTTAGCCAAACCCAGCAATTTGCAGAAATTAAGCGCACACGGGTTACAAAAGCGGTTCCGCTTTCGGTGGCCCGCGCACGGGTTTACGCCGCTGCGGCCGGCGAAATTGTTCCCCATACCGCCGCACGATTGCGGCAGCCGGCTTCAGCCGGATGCCGACACCGCCACGCTCGTCGACATAGGCGCATTCGGCGGCAATGCGCCGGACGACATCCTCGGCAGTCAATATTGGCGCCATCGCCGCCACCCTTGACAGGCAGGTTCCCAGGGAATGCAATTGTTGGTGTTAAACGTTTATCGACCGCA
>JAFASL010000050.1 GCA_019244535.1 Alphaproteobacteria bacterium | reverse complement strand
CTCTCGCGACACTGGGATTTCTGGGCGCGCCTTCTCGCGGCCGTTCGGCTGACGACGGGACCAAGATCTCGAAATCCGTTCGCGCCGCCAGAGGCTCGCCGGACGAGAGCAGCACGAAGCGACGAGAACAAGGGCTGGCCCGAGCCGGTAATGCGCCAGTGCGCCGCGCCATGATCCAACTCGCCTGCGCTTTTTGTCGACTTCAGAAGGAGAGCATTTCCTCGGATCCACCGACGGGTCCCCGGTTTCCCGAGCTGCTCGTCTGCCGGCACCCGATCTGTCGCTGTGATCGGCTTTGTATAAGTCGCCGAAATGAATGCGAGCCATCGGTCTCCGTGAGTCGTCCCGCCACTCGGACGACATTCGATGATACCTCGTGCATCGTAGACGAGGACGCCCTATCCACACTGCACTACAGAGACGCAAAACAAGTCGACTGGCTCCTTTCGGTGTCGGCCGACTCGATCAGCTGTGGTCGGCGATCGAAAGGCTGCCCGATCCAGAGCCGCGAGGTGACCCAAAGCACCCCTCGAAGCAGGACGTGGTGATTGCCATGCTGCGTCAGCCCGAGGGCGCAACGGTCGACGAGGTAGCGAGCGTGACCGGTTGGCAGCGTCATACGGTGCGAGGCGTCTTTTCGGGAAGCTTGAAGAAAAAGCTCGGGCTCACGCTGGCTTCAGCCAAAGAGGAACGCGGTCGCGTTTTCCGCATCGCCGAGCCGGCGAGCGGATGACGCCGCCAACCCAGGACGCGACGGCTCGCCAGGATTCTGGCGAGCCGTCGCCCATTCCCTGTCAAGGCGGCAACCGGACCAGCCGAGCGGGCAGCGCAGACATCACCGAGGTCGACCGTCAAATTGCCGAACTGCTCGATCGCTCGACGCAAGCACTGCGGCTTGCATGGCGCCAATTGCATCGCACGGCTCGCCCTCTCGGAAATCGGACTCTGGTCTGTCTGAGTGGGCAGGTCAATCACGAGTGCCGCGTGTTTTCTCCTCGGCTTTTGACCGGCTGCACAGCCTCCAGGCGAGGTCCTTGAACAAAACATCCCGCCGATCGCCGGACGAGACGACAAAGGCGCTCCGGCGCACCAGCGATGATGGGTGTACCGCG
Source organism: Alphaproteobacteria bacterium (assembly GCA_019244535.1). GTDB lineage: Bacteria > Pseudomonadota > Alphaproteobacteria > ATCC43930 > CGMCC-115725 > AP-15. Next base: position 2,062 of record JAFASL010000050.1, on the reverse strand, counting down.
TGTTCAACCCGTTTCTCGGCTAACCGCCGCCGGATATCGATCTAGAGGACTGCCGACTTGCAGGATGAGCCGGCCGCGTCCCTTAACCGACGAAGGGCTATCGAGGCCTCACCCATGCGCCTGCCCCGAACAGGCATTTCCTTTGAGCACGCATTCCTTTGGCCTTGCTGCACACCCTCGCGCTCGCGGCGCAGCTCCTCCATCCTGGCGCGAATGGCTGGGAAGTCGTCAGCAGCGCGGGGCTGGGTCACATTCCCTCCTTTTCAGCGTGTCCAGGTCTGCTATCGGCGGTAGCGATGAGGCAGGATACCTGGGAAGATGCGGTGAAAGCTGACTTTCCGCCAGCCAGGAGACTACTGGCGTGCGACCGATGACCACGATTGCCTCCTCGATCGGTATTGGAAATCACCAGCGCCTCTCGTTCGACTCGCATGACGAAACGGGTACTGCGCTTTGAACGAGCGCAAGCAATCGGCATGCAATGCCTGATCTGTAATTGGGCCGCATTCCTTTCTGATGCGGTACATCCAGAAATCGAAATCATTGCTGAAACTATAGGTCTGGCGCTGCTGGATGTATTGCATGGACAGCCCTAGACGGGGTGCACCCAGAGTGGCCTTCGGAATGTCGTGCACCCTAAATCCGCGAAAAATCTGGTCACGTAATAGAGAAGGATCAGACGAGTCCGGCGTCGTTCCGTTCAGCGAGGCATTCTGCATGGCGGTTGCCTCGCCGACGCCAGGCGTCAGCGGCTTGGAAATTGCCGCACTAAAGTCGCGCGGTTGCGGCGACGTCGTTCCGTTCAGCGAGGCATTCTGCGTGGCGGTTGCCTCGCGGGTGTCAGGCGTCAACGGCTCAGCAACTGCCTCACTTACCTCGGGTGGTCGCGGCGACGTTGTTCCGCCGAGCGGCACCCCCGGTGTGGCGCTTGCCTCGCCAATAGCAGGCGTCAGCGGCTCGGAAACTGCCTCACTTACCTCGGGTGGTCGCGGCGACGTTGTTCCGCCGAGCGACACCCCCTGTGTGGCGCTTGCCTCGCCGGTGGCCGACGGGAGTGGTTCGCAGACCGGTTGCGTTCCACTGATCTGACACGCTTGCACACCGTGGACGGCTGGATTGTCTTGACGAGGGGCACTACCGGTCGCCTCCGTCGACCCTACTGATTCTGCCTCTACCGGGACCGGCGGACCTACGCGGTCAGCTTCTGTACCCTGGTCCCGAATCACGGATTCTCTGAGTATTTCGTTGCCGGTATGGAGGACCGAGAAAGAGGCAACTCCCAGCAAGGCGACGGCGGCAATGGCAGTAAGCACAAAGCCGGCAAGATTGAGGAGCGTGCTAAGCGTTAGCCGCGGTTCTGCCGTTCGCATGTCCATGGCGGAGGCCTAATCCTTTCACCGAAATCCAAAGGTTTAGGGCGATCAAGGTCATCTTCCACCTGTCGTCGCTCCCTAACAATAGAGTTAACGACAAATCACAGCCGGTGCGCGAATAGGCGACGACGCGCGGAGATAGCGCAAGCTTGGAGCCCTATCAGACCCCCGAAAACCTGCTGGTAGAGCGCTATCAAACCCCCGAAAACCTGCGGATGCAGCGCTGCAGACCCCCAAACACCCGGAACGCCTTGTCCGCCTGCGCGCTCCTTTCGATGTCGGGTCCGCGCAGACCTTCTCGGGCCAACATCTCACCGTCACGGATCGCATCGTCGAAATGTCCGCCGCGGATGCCGAATACTTCATTCGTGCCGGCTGGACCGAGCTGGCAGAATGGACCAGCGACGACGCTTGCTGATTTTGGTGCATCTGATGCGGTTTCGACGCGCACCCCCGCCTCGAAGCAAACCCGACCAGCGCCGGAGAACTCGCTTCCGCTATCGAAATGGAGACACCAAAGCGGCTCGGCGATGCTGCCGGCTCTGAGCGGCCCGAGACATAGGTGACAGATCGTACCGGACACATGGGTAACACGGTTCCCCTTTCGGGGGAGGTGTGGATGCCGTGGAAGGAGTGTTCGGTAATGGACGAGCGCCTGCGGTTTGTTGCTCAGCTGCTGGACGGCGAAG
>JAFASL010000950.1 GCA_019244535.1 Alphaproteobacteria bacterium | reverse complement strand
TCAACAAGCAGCTCGCCCTCTGGCGCTCTGCGGGGATCGTCGACACCCATAGCGGCGCAATCATGATCCGCAATTGCGAAGCGCCGCGGGCTTTGGTCGGCTGCGTTTGACGGCCGGCCGCCAGCTCGAATTAGAGCCGAACGATATATGAACAAAAAGATTTCGGATCACCATAGCAGGCTCGCCGAAAGGCGCGCGATCGGCGCCGAGTGGCAGCAGAAGGTGCCGCTCGCAGCCCATGCGCAATGGGCGCCGTCCGCCGATCGAGCCGATCCGGCGGATATTTTGACAGCGCAGGCCAAAGAGCGGATTCCGGAATTGATGCCGGTGCGTTACGCGCGGATGAAGACCGATCCGTTCGCATTTTTGCGCGGCGCCGCAGCAGTCATGGCCGCCGACCTCGCCGCGGTTCCGACCACCGGGCTGCGGGTCCAGTCATGCGGCGACTGTCACTTGGCGAATTTCGGTTCTTATGCGGCGGCCGAAGGCACGCCGGTCTTCGACGTCAACGATTTCGACGAGACATCGCCTGCGCCCTTCGAGTGGGACGTGAACCGCCTTGCCGCCAGTCTGGCCGTTGCCGGCAAGGTTGCGGCGATCCCGGACCGCGATCGCCTGCGTCTGGCTCGCATCGCCGCGAAGAGCTATCGTCGACAGCTATCCGAATTGGCCCGCCTGGCGCCGCTCGAGGCCTGGAGCTTACGTATCGACCTCGACAGCATTGTCGCCGAGATCGACTCGCCTAAGGTCCGTCGAGAAATCAAGAAACGGCTTGCCCAAGTGCTGGCAGCCGGGAAGGCGCATTTTGACCTTGTGGAAGCGAAGAACGGGCAGTGGCGCATCAAAGAAAAGCCGCCGCTGGTGCGCCATCTGAGCCGCCACGAGCTCCACGCGCGCAAGGCGTTCACGTCCTATGCCGAGACACTGCAGGAGGACCGCCGCGTCCTGCTGGGGCGATACCATCTGCGCGATGTTGCCTTCAAGGTCGTCGGGGTCGGCAGCGTCGGCACGTTCTGCGCCATTGGCCTATTCATGTCGGACGACGATGCGCCGCTGCTGTTGCAGATCAAGGAAGCGCAGCAATCGGTGCTGGCGCCTTTCGCCGGCCCGTCGGACTACGCCAATCACGGCCAGCGGGTCGTCGTCGGACAGCGCATGCTGCAGGCCGCCACCGACATCTTCCTCGGCTGGACGGAAAGCGCGATCGGCGGCCGGTATTTTTATGTCCGGCGGCTCAAGGACCAGCGGCTGGCCGGTCTTGGAGCCCGCCTCGCAGCGGCCGCTGCCATTCTATGCCAGCCTGTGCGGGCGCACCTTGGCGCGCGCCCACGCAAGGTCTGGCGACGCGGTGGCGCTTTCGGCCTATCTCGGCGATACCTCCGAATTTGACAAAGCGATCGCCGAATTCGCGCGGGCCTATGCAGAACAGACGCAGCGGGATTGGCGTGCTCTTCTCGACGCGATCGCAGCGGGAAGATTGGCAGCCGAGCCATCGCACGAACTGGCGTAAGCAGCGGCCAGTTCCGGCTTCAGCCGCCGTAGAAGACGTTGTCGCCGAGGTCCTTCATTTCCAGGATCGCCGCGTCGGGCCTGCCGGATATCGGCTTTGACAGGTGAGCCTCCACGACCTCGCCGACGACGATGTGGTGGTCGCCCTGCTCGACGATGCTGGTGACGCGGCATTCGACCGCCGCCGGCGCGGCATCGAGGATCGGCGCTCCGGTCGTACCCTTGCGCACGGTCTGCCCGCTGAGCTTTCCATCCTCCAGTTTGGTCGGCTTGAAGAACGTGAAGGCGGCGCCTTTCTGGTCTTTGCCAAGCATGTTGAGGGCAAACGTCTTCTTGTCCTTGATGATCTGGTAGGCGCCGGAATCGGTTTTCACCCCGACGACCACGAGCGGCGGCGCAAACGCGGTCTGCGTCACCCAATTTACCGTCGCCGCGGCGACATTGCCCTTCCCGTCATCCGCGGTCAGCACGTAGATCCCATAGGGGATCATGCGCAGCACGGTTTTCTTGGCGTCTTGGTCCATATCCGTCCCTCCGGTGGCCAATTTGGCTGGGCGGATAATAGGAAAGCGGCCCGCGGGCCGGCAAGCGGGTCTCGGCTCAGACCCGCCGCACCCCGTAGAACTGGGGCCAGCCATCGCGGACATCCTGCAGAGAGGAACGGAAGGCGGTCGGCTGGTCGTACATGCCGAGCGGCACATAGGACGGGTTCTGCCAGAACTCTTCCTGCATTTCTTGGCAGATCTTTTGCTGCTCCTCTCGGTTGGGCGCGTCGAACCAAGCCCCCCGCAAGGCCTCCATCTTTGCGTCGGTAGGCCAGCCGAACCACGCATCGGCGCCGCTGGCGCGGATCGCGATGTCGGGGCCGGGCGAGATGTTCCCCATGCCGCCGAGATATGTATAGAAAATGTTCCAGCCGCCTTTGTCGAGGGGCTCGCGGCTCGCGCGACGGGCAACGACGCTGCCCCATTCCATCGTCTGCAGATCGATATTCATGCCGATGCGCTGCAGCACATCGGTGGCGACCTGCGCCTCGGCAAAGATCGTCGGAATGGTCGAGGCCGCAAGAACAACGACCCGCTCGCCCTTGTACCCTGCCGCGGCCAGCTCCTTCTTCACCTGGTCGAGGTTCTTCGGCCCGCGCGTGATCTCGACCCCGACAGTGCTCGCCATCGGCGTGCCCGGCACAAAGAGCCCGACATCTGTCTTGATTAGGCTCGGCTCGGCCCCGGCGACCGCGGTCATTACCTCCTTCTGGTCCATCGCCGACAGCACGACGCGCCGGATCGCGGGGTTATCGAATGGTGGGTATAAATGGTTAAAGCGGAGGCAACCGATCTCGCCGGTGCGGTCCTTGACGGTAATTACCAGATCCTTGCTGCGCTTGAGCTGCGGGACGAGGTCGATCGTCGGGTTTTCCCACCAGTCGACCTCGCCCTGCGCGAGCGCCGCCGAGGCCGTGGACGGATCCTGCACGAAATTCCACACGACGCGGTCGATATACGCCTCCTTGGGACCGGCGCTGAAGCTCGGCTTGCCGTCCGCGCGCGGTACATAATCCGGGTTCTTTTCGAACACGACGCGCTGTCCGGGTATGCGCTCGGACGCCACGAATTTGAAAGGTCCGGAGCCGACGGCTTCCTTGATCTGCTCAAAGGCGTCGGTCTTGGCCAACTGCTCCGGCATGATCGCGCAATAAGGCTCCGCCAGCGCGTCCGGCAGTAATGGGAACGGTCTTTTGAGACGGAAGCGGATTACCCGGTCGGACACCGCGGCCAGTTCGTCGGTGTGCGCCATCAATGCCTGGCCCATCGGATACCGCTTGGCCCAGCGCTTGATCGTCGCGACACAGTCGCGCGCCAGGACCGGCGCGCCGTCGTGAAATTTGAGCCCGTCGCGCAGTGTCAGGTCCCATTGCTTCTCGTCGCCGCCTTCGGCCGGGTAGGCTTGGACCATCTGCGGCTGGGCCTTGAATTCCGCGTCGTAGCCGAAGAGCGTGTCGTAAACCGCCAATGAAAAATTGCGCGTGATGTCGGCGGTGGTCCAGACCGGATCAAGCGACGCCAGATCTGCATGCGGGACGAAGGTGATCATTCTTTCGGCCTCAGCGCGTCCGATCCTCGGAAGCGCGATCGCTGCCGCACCGGCGAGCGTCGATTTCAGAAAGCTGCGCCGCTTCACCGGCCGCGTCCTCTCACCCGTTGCGTTCGCGTCACTAAACCACAGTTCGCGCAAATTTGGTAATGTTGGTCTGCAGCGCTAGCGGGCGTTTAAAAAGGGGGTTCGATCCGATGCTGAAGACTACGCGTGACATGACGCTCCCGACGGCCATTACCGGATCGTACCCGCGGCCGTTATGGTACGATGCGAGCCTCGGCGGGCGGTCGTTCAAGGCGGCGCTCGGCGACTCGCTGTTCCGCGAGCAGTATCTCGACGCGGTCGCCGCGATCATCAATGCGCAGGAAGCGGCCGGGCTCGACATCGTCACCGACGGCGACAGCCGGTTTGACCTGGCGGTCGGCGGCAAGTCCTGGTTCTTCTACCCGATCGAGCGGCTGGGCGGCGTCGAGGGCCATCGCAGCACGTCGCAAGGCTGGATGGCGCGGCACGACATCCGCCCCGGCAAGATCCTCTGGGAAGTTCAGGAGGCTTATCAGCCGGCGATCGTCAAACAGAAGCTCACCCGCGGCCCGCTCGAATACGCGGCATTGTGGCAGATCGCGCAGCGGCTCAGCGATCGGCCGGTCAAGTTCGGCGCGATCTGCGCGCCGGCCTTGGCGAGCATGCTGTGGAACGAATACTACGCCGATAACCGCGCCATGGTGCTCGATCTCTGCGACATCATGAATGCCGAATTGCGCGAATTGGCCGCCGCCGGCTGCCCGGTGGTCCAGGTAGAGGAGCCGCGCCACCACGGTCTGACAACGCGGCCCGACTGCACCGAGGCCGAGCTCGAATTCCAGACGCAGGCGTTCAACCGCCAGCTCGCCGGTGTCGATGCCGAGATCTGGGTGCACACCTGCTGGGGCAACCCCAACCAACAGCGGGTTTATTGGGAGGTGCCGAGCTACGAGCGCGCCTTGCCCTACCTATTGCAGCTCAATGCCGACGTCATCACGTTCGAATGCGCCAGCAATGACGGCAAGGACCTGCCGCTCTTCGCGAAACACAAGACCGACAAGAAGATCGGGATCGGCGTCGTCAATCACTGCAACACCGTCGTCGAGCCAGCGGAGCATGTCGCTGGGCTGATCCGCAAGGCGCTTGAATACATCCCGCCCGAGCGGCTCGTCATTACAACTGATTGCGGCTTTGGCCGCGAGGGCCTGTCGCGCCGCATCGCCTATTACAAATGCGTCGCGCTGGTCGAAGGCACCAATCTCGTGCGCCGCGAGCTGGGCCTGCCAGAAGCCCATATCCGCGCCGCCGACCCAAAGCTGTACTTCGCTGGCCGAGGCCAGGAGTAACGGCAGGTTATCGCGGGTCTCGACGGTGAGAGCTCAACGCGGTCCGCCGGCAAGAGCTCGCGCCGTCACTTGACAGGCTCCGCGAACCGCTCCGTGATGGGCGGCGACAGGAGGTTTTACTCGCATGAAGTTCAGCAATTTCTTGTTTCCGGACTGCCGCGACCCGGCGCGCGACGGTGACGTGATCGACGAGACTCTGCGCGAGGCATGGCTGTCGGACGAGCTCGGCATGGACGTGATCTGGCTCGCCGAGCATCACTTCGACGGGATCTGCGCCTATGTCGACCCGATCAGCTTTGCCGGCGCGCTCGCCACGTCGACGCGGCGCAGCAAGATCGGGTTCGCGGTCGTGCAGACGGCGCTGCACCACCCCATCCGCCTCGCCGAGCAATTGGCGATCCTCGACAACATCACCAAAGGGCGGCTCATCGTCGGTCTCGGCCGCGGCTCCTCCTACAACATCTACGATTACCAGGGATTCGGCATCGACCACCACGAGGCGCAGGAGCGGCTGGAGGAGACAGAAAAGATCCTGGTGACTGCGTGGACCGGCGAGGGGTTCAGCCATCGCGGCAAATTCTGGGATCTGGATGTACCGATGCTGCGGCCGCGACCGTACACGAAGCCTCATCCAGCGATCATCCGGGCAGCCTCGGGCGAAGCGTCGATGCTCGAGCTCGCCCACCAAGGCCGGCCGTTCCTGATGAATGTGCAGTCCATGGAGGTAACGCGTCGGCGTGTCGAGCTCTATCGCGGGGCGATGCACGAGGCTGGCTACGCCGAGGAGCAGATCGACCGTAGCCTTGCGGAGTGCTGGGTCTGGCGCAACGTGTTCGTCGCCGAGACCGACGTTGAAGCCGAGCGGGTCGGGGTGCCGGTATTTCGGGCAATGGTGGAAGCGCGGGCGGCGCTGCGCAACCGCATCTTTCGAGAGACCGGCATGCGCATCGCGGTGCCGGAGAGCGACCTGCCCTCGGCCCGCGCGACCGTCGAGCACGGCTTCATCCACGGATCGCCCGCGCGGGTCGCCGAAGCGATGGCGGACATCGACACGCTCGGTGTGGGCGGCGTCATCGCCTCATTTCGCCTCGGACCAATGCCGCACGAGACCGCAATCAACAGCCTCAGGCTGTTCATGGAGCGGGTCGCTCCGGAAATCCGCCGCTTCACTCCCGCGCCGTTGCGCGGCTGATGCGGCAGGAGCGCGGCCCGTCAGAGCCCGGTGGTACGGCTCAGACAATTGGCATCAGGGTGCTCGGTCTGGTGCCGCTAAGCGGGGGTGTCACATCCGCCCGCCGTCCAAAGCAAACCGACACACGGCAGTATCTCGACATGGCTCCAGAGCATCAGGGCGGGTATCGCCGCACGATCGTCAAAGATGATCGACACGCTGCCCGCTCTCTGATGCACGGATGGCGACTTCAGCCTGGTTGCTGTCAATGAAGAACTTCGCAGCCCAATTCAGATATTGGAAGCTGCCGTAACCGCCATCGACTGGGAAGCTCCCCTTGACGCCGCCGCGAATATGGTCGGGGCCGTCGTAAGCGACAGTGCGCCGAACAAACGCATTGCCGGCAAATCCAGCGTCGCGGTAGCGCTCCTCGCCGGTCTCGCGGTAAAGAAGCAGCCAACAATTGGCGATTTGAACGAGGCCAGTCAGGCATACCCACGACGCGCCTGCCGACCAGTCCGGCCTGAGCCGGCCTGGCAGACGGCCATCTGGAAGCTGCGCCGACAATAGCCCGTCGGCCAGGCGCCTGGCGGCGTCGAGAAACGCGTCTTCACCCGAGTAACGATGGCATTCCAGGATGCCGCGCAGCGCGTAGCCAAGGGTGTGAGTCAGAGGGTTGGATGGATCATCGAGACAGCACGATTCCATCCAGCCGTTGCCGTGCTGTTTTGTCAGCGCCCAGCACACTTGCCGGATCCCGGCTGCCCCCCAGCTCTTGTTGTTGTCGACCTGCGCCGCCTCGAACAGCCCCCAGGAGATGTGGGTCTCATAGGTCTTGTCATCTTGTGAGGCGAAAGGAGTTCGATATTTGCGCCAGCACCCGTCGCTGTCGAGCGTAGTGGCGAGCCAGTCGGCAGCACGGCGCATCGCTGGGCGGTATTTGTCGCCAAAGACCCCCGTGCCGGCTGCGAGACCAAGCAGAATTTGGCCGGTATTGAAGCTTACCGGTACCGTCGAAGCTTGGTCGATGGTTCCGCCGCGAAACCCGCCTTCCGGAAATTGGATGGAAAGCAGCCAGTCGAGCATTCGCTCAGCCCGTCGGCGCAGAGCTTCGTCGCGACGCCGTGCTGCCTGATCGAGCATGGTGGGCACGATATAACCGGTCGTTTCCGGATAGGATGAACCCCAGCCAGTTATCAGGCTGTAGTGCCGCCCGACCCCACCATCGGCGTTGCGCGAACAGTCCTGTGCTCGTCCGATCCACTCAAGCGCGGCGGCGATCGCCATCTCCGCCCCCGGATCAGACCCGCGTAGTCCGACGGCGTCGGCACGCGCTGTCTGTTGGGCCGCGGGCGGCAGACGGTTGAACTCTATCCGGTCGAGGACCGGCCCCAAGAGGCGTTTCGCATACGCTTTCGGTAGCCTCATCGCTCTCGATTGCTCAACACCTGCCGCAAGACCGAACCCGGCGGGGGCAAAGACGCGACTGCGTCGGCTGAAGCATAGATTGTGATCCCGCATTCTTTGAGCTGAACCAGGGATTGGCAGAAGCGGCGGGCATTGACCAGCCACATCCGCCCATCCCCGATCACATGCCAGGTAAGGCCCGCCGCGCTCTCCAGCACCGCCGTCATATACGCGCGGATCGCCACACCATTCGGTTTGTCAATGCGGGTGACCGATGCCGCGGGGTCGTGCGCCATGACTCCCATTTCAATCCGCGTACCGTGGTAATCGAGACAGGAAACGGTGATCGGCGAGTCAGAGGTATAGACGTCGATGGGAAACGCGCCGAGATCTTCGACCACATGGTAGAAGGTGACGGGTCCGAGATCGATCCCAAGTCCCAGAACATAACCGTCGGCTTCGAGTAAGCGCCCGAACGGCGACGACGGCCCGAAGCTTCGCGGATCGCGGTGATGCGCCTCGACCAGCCACGACGCGCGCGGGCCGATCGCGGCCACGGAGTGAGTGGGGTGAAGACTGCGCCGGGCATCCGGCTGCTTGCGGATCAGTTCCGTAATCCGCCCGGTACCCGACGGCGTGTTTCGGACGTCGAATATCTCACCGGCGCGCAGGGTCTCGGCCATGCCGCCGCTCATCGAAAAGGTCGGGACTGCGACAGTCCCGTGCCGCTTCTCGACCACGGCGCCGCGCAGTGCATTCACTACAGTAGAAGCGCCGCCCTCGACATAGCCGAGCCGGCTCATCGAGCTGTGCATGAACACAACTGCACCATCAGGAAGGGCCAAGCGGTCAAACGCTGAGCGGATTTCCGCCGCTGTCGTCATGCGCTTTCCCTGCGCATAACGCCGGTCGGCACCGCGTTCGAGGATCTTGTTTAATGACCGCATTGGCCAAGATCGGACCGCGGACTTGATCAGATCTGTGACGGCGGGCGGCAAACCGGCCGTGATCGCAGTGCGAACCCGCGGCGGCACGACCTTGTCGATGCCCTCTGCAACACGCCGCGTCTCCTTCTCAGCGGACTTCGCCATCACGAGGGTTCAGGATGGTTTACGGCTGCCGTTCACATCGGAAAATTGCAGGCGAAGGGGGGCGTCGGTCAAGTAGTCTACAATCCGCCTTAGCCAACCCGCCCGCCATCCGACCCGACGACGGCGACATTTCTAAATGGCGGAAAGAGCGACACGTCGAAATGGTGGACATGACAAAATATCGAAAGAAAGCAGATGCGCGATGCACCTCATCACCTATAAGGGAGACCGAACTGCGCGGTGAAATGATGGCAATCGAGAGATACCGGAATTGGCTTTGCCCGGCACACCCGCAGAGGAGCCGCGTTCTCCGGCAATAGCGGTAAAGGCGCGACCGATCTAGGGAGCAAAAGGGGATGAGTACGACCGTTATCCGCAACGCCGCTTGGGTCATCGCCTGCGACGAGGCGGCGGGACGCCATGCCTATCGCCGGAATGTCGATGTCGCCTTCACCGATGACCGGATTACCTCCATCGCACCGAATTACGCGGGGCCCGCC
>JAFASL010000905.1 GCA_019244535.1 Alphaproteobacteria bacterium | reverse complement strand
TTGCAGCAGAACGCGCACTGGCCAGCCCGGGCACGACCCTTTATTTAGCGCGGCGGGATTGAGCCTTCCGCGGCGTACTTGCCTTGATCGGGCCATATTCGCCAAATCTTCTGTAGTGCAGCGGCGCAAGCTGGATTTGGATCGACTTCGCCTCGGATCATGCTACGCGAGTTCTTTGCTTGGTGGGGGGCCCAGCTTAGGGACCTGCTCCCGCAGGACCTGCGCCGGTCCGCGCTTGGCGGCGGCGATGCGCTCCTGATCACTCCCATTGGCCCGCTTGGGCAAGGGGTCGAAGCCATCGCTGCCGATCTGCGGCGCGGCGGGAGGGAGAGCCCGCTCGGCCATTTTGCTCTCGGGGCGATCGGTGCGGACCTGGCTCGCGCCGCAGGCAGGACCACTGTGCTTCGCCTCGATGATTCGGATGTGCTCGGAAAAACCGTAAGTCTACCGCTCGCGGCTGAGCGGGAACTCGACCAGGCACTCACCTTTGAGATGGATCGCGAAACCCCGTTCACTGCCGAGGAACTCTACTGGAACCACCGAGTCATAGGAACGGACCGGCAAAACGGACGGTTGTCGGTGCGCCTTTCGCTGATCCCGAAAGCGAACCTCGACCCGTTGCTCGCCGACCTCGCTGCAGTCGGGATCAGGCCAAAGCGGGTAGAGATCACCGGCGGTCCGGACAAAGGGACTTATTTACCGCTTAATGGCGACGGGAGCCGTTCGAATCGCAGTTCGCATCGCCTGCTCTGGCCGATGGCGGCGTGCTGCGCGGCCCTCGCTGTGGCGACCATTGTAACGCCGTTTGTGCGCCAGGAGATGACATTGGCGTCATTGGACCGGGACATCAAGGCTGCCAAGGCCGCCGCCGCCGAGGCCGAGAATCTGCGACAGGAAATCGATCGTTTGTCGGGCAATGCGGGTTTTATCGAAGCCGAACGCGACAAAGCCGGACGGCCCCTGGTTGTGCTGGCGGCGACAACTCGTGTTCTGCCTGACGATACGTACCTGACTGAGTTGGAGCTGCGGCAGCGTAAATTAACGCTGAGTGGCCGTTCTGCTGGCGCTGCCCGGTTGATTGGCGCTCTTGCCGCCGATTCCGAGTTCCGAAACCCCGGCTTCTCGGCCCCTGTCACGCGGCTTGAGGCGTTGCGGGCGGAACTCTTCACTATTAACGCGGAGGTCAAGCCGTAGCCTCGTTCACCGCCATGCCGAATGGCCGTCGCGGCCAGCTTCTGGCGCTGGGCCTGCTGCTCCTTGCGCTTGCGGGTGTCTATCTGCTGGTAGTCTCGCCGTTGCAGAGCCTGTATGCCGAACGGGCCGCAGTACTCGAGAACCGACGCATGCTGCTGCCGCGGATGCAGGCGGCTGCGGACGAACTCCCAATCCTGCGCGCCCGGGCCGAGCAGCTACGAGTCGCTGCCGGCACACGAAAGATCACTCTGGAGGGCGCCAGCGACCCGATCGCTGCGGCTACATTGCAAAGCCGTATCGAGGAGCTTGCCGCCTCGGTCGGCGCAACGATCGGCAGCACCGAGAGCCTTCCGGCCGAAGCTCGGTCCGGCTATCGACGCATCGGACTCCGCTACGTCCTGAGCGGCTCATATGAGACCTTGGTCAAATTTCTCGCAAAGCTCGAGGCCGCCAATCCGCCGCTTGTCATCGACAATCTGCACATTCACGGCGTTTTGAGGCGGCCGGGCACGCCGGCATCCACCGGTCTCGATGCCGGTCTCGATGTCTATGCCTACCGTGATGGCGAGAAGTCGGCGGCCGCGAAACAATGATCGATCGGCTCGCACTTCTGCTGCTGGTAGGGGGTTGCCTGCTGTTCGGCACGATCCTCCTCATCGAATTCGCGCCCGCCGGTCAGGAAGCCGCGATCGTCAACCACGCGAGAGGACGGTCGGACGCGCCGAGCCCGACGATTCGGCCGCAAAGCGGAAGACCCGAGGAGCTCGTCAGCGCCACTCTCGCCCGGCCGCTTTTCAGCAGTACGCGCAGACCGCCGCAAGACGCCTCGAGTGCGGCGGCCGGCGACAACGATCTCGCCGATTCCAGACTTGCCGGGATTGTTACAATGCGCGACCGCCGCGTCGCGATATTCGCGGTCAGCGGCGACAAGCCGCTAAAGGTTGCGGAGGGTGACACGGTGAGCGGCTGGCGGATCGAGAGCATCACGCCTCGGGAAGTATCGTTGAGCGGACCGAGCGGCACCAAGACTCTGCAGCCGAAGCTCGACCCGAACCTGGCCCCGCCGCAAGTACAACCCCCGAATCCGCAAGTCGCTGGACGCCCACCCATCCCGCCAGCAGCCGGTAGACCGCGTGCGCCGGTGCCGGGCGCCGCTCCGGGGGCCGTGCAGCCGCCCCCGGGAGTCCCGGTCAATACACCCGGCCTGCCACGACCGGCGCGGCTGCGGCAGTAGCGATAGATGTCGACCAGGTTGCGGATCCGACCCTTGGCCTTCGTCGGCGGGCTCGTTATGACTGCCTGTCAGGCGCAGCAGCCGGCACCGCCGGGTTTGGAGCCCTTGGAGCTGCCGAGCAATCTCCAGGCGGCAGAGCCGCGGGTAAACAGCACGATACCTGTCGACCGTAGCCGGCAGCGCGCATTTGTCGATACCACCCCCGCCAAGGTGCCGGGGGTAGCGCCGCCGCAACCTGGGCTTACCTCAGGGCAAGCCGGCGACGTGACGCTGAATTTTGTCGATACCGACATCCGGGAGATCGTGCGCACGATCTTGGGCACGACGCTGAATTTGAACTACACGATCGACCCCAACGTGCACGGGACGGGCTCGATCGAAACCGGCACGCCGTTGCCGCGCTCGGCGCTGATCCCGACTCTCGAAACCCTGCTGAATGCCAACGGCGCGACGCTCATCGAGAGGAACGGGGTCTACGCCGTTGTCCCGCTCCCAGCGGGGTCCAATCGCAACCTGGTCTCGGGTGACAACGCGGTCGGCGCCGGAACGCAGCTGGTGCCATTGCGCTACGCGTCCGCCAAAGACCTCGCGAAAGTCCTGGAGCCCTATGTCGCCGAAGGCGGCAAGGTGACGCCCGACCCAGCGAGCAATGCGCTGGTAATTTCCGGGGATGCCGCGGTCCGGCAGACCCTCGCAGGTCTTGTCCGGGCCTTTGACATCGACATTCTGGCGGGTCAGTCCTACGCGCTCTTTCCGGTCAGCGATAGTGACGTAGCAAAGCGTGCGACGGAGTTCGAGCGGGTTCTGCAGGCCCAAGCCGAGGGCGCGCTCGGCGGCATCGTCCGCGTCATTCCAATGGAGCGGGTCAACGCTGTCCTCGTGGTGTCGTCCCAACCTCGCTATGTCGACGCCGCCAGGCGGTTCTTCAGGCTCACCAGCCAGGTCGAGGACGCAACTGAGCGCACTTGGCACGTCTATTACGTACAGAACGGTCAGAGCGCGGATCTCGAAAACCTGCTTCAGCGGGCCTTCACACCCCGAAATGTTTCTCCGACCGCCGCCGCGCCGGGCGGCACTTCACCATTCGGCGAGCAGTTGTCGCTGGCGCCGGGCGCTGCACCGGGTGGCGGGCCAAGTGGTTTCGGAGGCGTTACCGGAGGTGCTCGAGGTACCGGATCGATCGGCGGGCTCGGCGGAACTGGGGGAGCCGGCAGCCTCCAGGGCGTCGGGGGACCGGCCGGCGGGCTCGCCGGCGGTATTCCGCCTCCGTCGCAAGCTCCGCCGCCCGCCACGGAACCGCTGTCCACCGAGACCGGGGGCCCCGGAGGCGGTGCGACGGAGAACCGTATCCGTATCATCGCCAACCGCCGCAACAACGCGCTTTTGATCTTTGCCACACCCGGCGAGTATTCGGTGATCGAGGGGATGCTGCGCAAAATCGACATCATCCCCCTCCAGGTCCTGATCGAGGCGACAATTGCCGAGGTCGACCTAAATGATTCGCTGCAATACGGTACCCAATTCTTCTTCAAGGCCGACCATATCGCAAATACCCTCGGCCCACTCTCAGGCCTTCCTCCTCTTGGCAGCCTTACGTTCCCGTCGGCGGCCCCGTTTTTTACCTTGAGCAAATCTCCAAATTTCGCGCTCTCGGCGCTCGCCGCAGTGACCAAGGTCAAGGTGCTCTCGGCGCCTCAGGTCATGGTGCTCGACAACGAGCCGGCGCGACTGCAAGTCGGCCAACAAGTCCCGGTGTTGACGGGCCAAGCAACAAGCACCCTCGCGGCCGGGGCTCCAACCGTCAACACCGTCGACTACCACGCGACCGGCGTCATCATGCAGGTGACGCCGCGAGTGAACTCGGGCGGTCTCGTTAGCCTCGATATCGCTCAAGAAGTGAGCGACGTGGCGCCGCAGGCAACGAACTCTGTCATGGGCTCGCCGACCTTCGACGATCAGACGTTCCGCACGCGAGTGGCCATCCAGGACGGGCAGACGGTCGGGATGGCCGGCCTGATTCGCGATAATATCTCGAATGATAACAGCGGGATACCCTTTCTCAAGGACATCCCGCTCCTCGGAGCGCTGGTGTCGACCCAAAACAACGCGCGCAAGCGCACCGAACTGTTGGTGCTGATCACCCCGCACGTGGTACACGATCAGCGCGATGCGCGCGCATTGACCGAGGATCTGCGCAGTCAGCTGATCAATGCTGGCCTGGTCCCGCAGCAGCTGCAGCGCCAAGGCAGCCCAGGGCTGGCCAACCCGAACAAGCTCTGATCGATGCTGCGCCAAACCTCCCCGGCATCGGCGGATGGCCGCCGGAATGGGGGCTTCGCGCTGATCATCGTGCTGTGGACCCTCGTGCTGATCGGCTTCATTGTCGCCCATCTTTCGGCGAGCGGGCGGACCGAGGTCCGCATTGCCAGCAATCTTGTCGCCAACTCGGCGGCACAAGCCGCCGCTGACGGCGCAATTTACGAGGCCATCTTCAACCTCTCGGATCCCACGCCGGAACAGCGCTGGCCGATCGATGGCATGCCGCGCCAAGTCGCGGTCGGCGGCAGCCGGATCACCATCCGGCTTGAGGATGAGGCGTCGTGGATAAACCCGAGCACGGCTTCACCGGCATTGTTGGAAGCGTTGTTGCGGGTGACGGGCAGCGACCCTGACAACGCCCGCAGCCTTGCCACGGCCATTGGCGAATGGGTCGGGTCCGCTGCCGCGGCACGGCCGCAAGACGCGCTCATTGCCGATTATCGTGCGGCCGGGCTCGATTATGGTCCGCCGAGCGCACCGCTTGAGACGCTCGGCGAACTCGGCCGGGTGCTGGGAATGACTCCATCGGTGCTTGCCGCAATTCGCCCGCATCTGACGTTGTTCGGGCCGCCCGAGCCAAACCCCGCCACCACCGATCCGGTTGTGGCCGCTGCGCTCGCCTTGTCATCGGCAGGCGTCCCCACGGTTCCTCAGGCGAGCCAACCGCCGCCTGATACGCTGACCGTGCGGATCAGCTCGCTTGCTGCCGGACCGGGGAATGCTCGTGTGAACCGGACTGCGGTGGTTCGGCTCGGGGCGGGGCAATCGCAGGGATACGCTGTGCTCGCGTGGGGCAGCGGCCTCGATTTGGATGTGCCCTCAGCCGTCGCTCAGCCGACGGTCACTCGTTGACGATGGCGGCGGCTTGGCCAGTGCCGCCGGGCTGACCCGTCGGACCAAGGGACAGAAGGTCGTATTCGTGGCCGGGCCTCTGGCTCGGGCTGCGATAGACAAACGGCCGGCCCCACGGGTCCTCAGGCAGCTTCTCGCCTTTCAAATAAGGTCCGTTCCAGTGGGCAACGCCCGACGGCCTAGTGATTAGCGCTTGCAAACCCTGGTCTGTCGAAGGGTAGGTGCCGACATCCAACTTGTAGATGTCGAGCACTCCGGCGAGGCGCTCGATGGATTGGTGGGCGATCTTTTCCTTCGCCGAGCCGAGCTGCCGTAAAGCCGCAGGCGCGACCAGGCCGATCAACAGCCCGAGAATCGCGAGCACGACCAGCAGTTCCAGAAGCGTGAAGCCTTGCTGAGGCCCTCGAAACTGGCCGACCGGTCGGCCAGAACCAAGCACCTTGTCTCTCGAAGGATGCACCGGTCTAACCAAATCGTCTCGCATGTTCGTCTAAAGCCGGATTTGGACATATTCATGATGCCGAGCTGCAGCATACTCCGGTGCGGCAGTTCGACGCGCTGCAAGGCTGGCAGAGCTGTTCGGCCCGGCATAGGCAGGAAAAACAGCGATTTAGCTAAGGACCGGCAGCTGGTACATCCACTGCCCCACGGCGCCTCTCGTCTTTAGCGGGCATCGCTAGCCTAGGCGGGTGGGTCGCGACCGCAAGCGGCGTGGTCTCGCCGGTAATCAACCGCGCGCCGCGGCCGTAGGTGAGCCAAGCCCATATCCAGTTGAGGAAAACGGCCATTCGATTGCGAAAGCCGATCAGAAAGAAGATATGGACGACGCCCCACAGCACCCAGGCGGCAAAGCCGGTCAGTCTGATCCAGCCGAGATCGGCGATCGCCGAGTGGCGCCCGATTGTCGCGAGGGCGCCTTCATCGCGATAGCGAAACGGCTGCGGCGCCGGCTCGCCCAGCGCACGACGAGCGATCAGTGCGCCGACATATCGGCCCTGTTGTTTGGCCACCGGCGCCAGGCCGGGTAGCGGTTCGCCTCTAGGGCCGGCGACCAAAGCAGCGTCGCCGATGACGAAGAGTTCCGGATGCCCCGGCACCGACAGGTCCGGAGCAACGCGAACCCGGCCACCCTTTCCGGCCGGTAAGCCGAGCCACTGCGCCACTGGAGAGGCTTCGACGCCAGCGCACCAAATAACGTTGGCCGCTTCTATTCGCCGACCTCGCGCCACGACACCGTTTTGGTCGATCGCTTCGATGGGAGTGTCGAGCACGACCTCAACCCCCATCCGCGCGAGAGAGTGGCGCGCGAACGCCGCAAGCCTCTCTGGAAATCCGGAGAGTACACGCGGCCCCGCCTCGACGAGCAGGATGTGGGCAGTGCCCGGGTTGATGTGGCGGAAGTCACGAGACAATGTCGAATGCGCGAGTTCGGCGAGCGCGCCTGCCATTTCGACACCGGTCGGACCCGCGCCGACGAGAACGAAGGTCAACAAGCGTTGGCGTATAACCGGGTCGGATATGGTTTCGGCTTCTTCGAAGGCGAGAAGCATGCGGCGGCGGATCAACGTCGCATCGTCGATCGATTTGAGGCCGGGAGCCAGGCGCGGCCAATCGTTGTGGCCAAAATAGGTGTATTGGGAGCCGGTCGCGAGAACCAAGTAATCATACTCTCGGGCTGCCCCAAATCGCAGCTCGACTCGGCGCGCCCCTGTGTCGATACCGAGGATCTCGTCGAGCAATACTGTGGCGTTCTGCTGGCGGCGCAGGACCACGCGGATCGGTTCGGCGATATCGGCAGGCGACAAGGCGGCGGTCGCGACCTGGTAAAGCAGCGGCTGGAATAGATGATAATTGTGGCGGTCGATCACCGTCACCTGGACAGGTGCCCGCGCCAGCTCGCGCGCCGCTGCGAGCCCGCCAAAGCCTGCACCAGCGACGATGACGCGCGGCAGTTCACCGCGACCCGCAGGGCTGCCAGAAAAGCCTGGCGTCATCGCAATCCTTCCGGTTGAGTGGGTCTACACTGGCCGATGAGCAGCGGCCGCCGGTCCGGCCGTCGCCAGCACCAACGGATTTCAGTCCAAATCCGCTCAGCTAGCGGCAAGCTTTTTTTGCGACTACCGACCTGGCCCGGTCCGGCCGCGCTCGCTCGAGGAAGGCAAGCTGGGCTAGGGCTGCGCTAACGACGCGAGAGTCGCGTCGCGGCGCTTGCTACAGCCTTCAGCGATGCAGTGACGATGTTGCCGTCAATCCCGACACCGTAAAGCGTTACATCGCCGCCGTCGCGGATCTGAACGTAAGCAGTCGCTTGCGCGTCCGCCCCGCCGCCGATTGCGTGCTCCCGGTAGTCGACGACCGTCAACTCGATGTCGCATTCACGCTGCAGGGCATCGACGAAAGCAGCGATCGGCCCGTTGCCGACCCCTTCGATTCGCCGCTCGGTGCCGTCGATCGTCACCGTTGCCGCGATGCGCCGGCGCTCCGGTGCGCGCGGCTCGGGAAAGAGGCCATAGTCGACGAGTTGGATCCCGTCGCGCCGCAGATAGGCCTCCTCAAAGAGTGACCAGATATCCCGGCTTGTCGCTTCTTTCCCTGTCCGGTCGGTCAATTCCTGTACCTGCCTGCTGAACTCGACCTGCAATTCGCGTGGCAAATCCAGCCCGTAATCTGCTTTTAGAACATAGGCCACGCCGCCCTTTCCCGACTGGCTGTTGACCCGGATCACCGCCTCGTAGGTGCGGCCCAGATCCTTCGGATCGATTGGCAGATACGGCACCTCCCACAGCGGGTCGTTGCGCTTGCCGAGCGCCTCGAACCCTTTCTTTATCGCGTCCTGATGCGAGCCCGAGAACGCAGTATAGACGAGCTCGCCGGCATAAGGGTGCCGGGGGTGCACCGGGAGCTGATTGCAGTGCTCGACCGTGCGGACAATCTCGTCAATATCGGTGATCACTAGTCCGGGATCGATCCCCTGGCTGAACAGATTGAGCGCCAAGGTTACGATATCGACATTGCCGGTGCGCTCGCCATTGCCGAAGAGCGTGCCCTCGACCCGTTCGGCGCCAGCCATGACTGCCAGCTCGGTCGCTGCGACGGCGGTGCCGCGATCATTATGGGGGTGGACGCTTAGGACAATGGTATCGCGGTCCCGGATGTTGCGGCCGAACCACTCGATCTGATCGGCATAAATGTTGGGGGTCGCCATTTCGACGGTTGCCGGAAGATTGAGGATCGTCCGCTTCTCGGGCGTCGGCCGCCACACATCCATGACCGCCTCGCAGATCTCGACCGCAAAATCGAGCTCGGTCCCGGTAAAACTTTCAGGCGAATACTGGTAGATGATTTCGCTCTCCGGCATCGCCTCGGCGAGATCGCGAATGAGCTTTGCTCCGGTCACGGCGATGTCGACGATACCGGGCTCCTCGAGCCCGAAGACAACGCGGCGCTGCAGGGTCGAGGTAGAGTTGTAGAGATGCATGATGGCACGGCGGGCGCCGCGGATCGCCTCGAAGCTGCGCTCGATCAGCTCCGGCCGGGCTTGCGTCAATACCTGTATCGTCACGTCATCAGGAACGAGCCGTTGCTCGATTAGCTCGCGTATAAAGCCAAAATCGGTCTCCGATGCCGCCGGGAAGCCGACTTCGATTTCCTTAAAGCCGATTTTAACCAACAATTCGAACATCCGGCGCTTGCGGTCCGGCCCCATTGGCTCGACCAATGCCTGATTGCCGTCGCGCAGGTCGACACTGCACCACAGAGGTGCGCGGTCGATGACCTGAGTCGGCCACCGACGGTCAGGCAGATCGATCGCGGGAAAAGGGCGGTATTTGTGGATCGGCATACTGGGCATTGGAATCTCCTCATCTCAGGTCACCGCAGGCTCCGGCAGTACCGCGGCACACCGCCGACCGGACACGGCCCTGCACCAGCCGAGCCGACCGTCGGGAGCAAAAGGTCCATTCAAAAGCAGGAAGGAACATCAGCATAGCGAGCGCAGACATCCCAAGCTGGGACGGGCAACGACAGCGGCTCGGCGCCCCTTAGGACGCCGAGTAGGTAAGTCGAAGCTCGTAGCGCTGGCAATGCATTGACCAACCCCTCTAACAGAGCGGCGGGAAAAGGTCAACTGCTTGGAAAACCCTTCGATGAGGGGCGATGCCGGGCGAAAGCGCCCCGAAACTCTCAGTTTGAAACGTGTCGCCAATTTGCCACTGTGGCAGATAAGGCACAATTTGCTTGAAAACAGGGAGCAAGAAGCAACTTCGATTGACTTTAAACGGTTGCCGGATAGTATTTGGGAAAGGAATTTGGCCTATGCGCTGTATCGGTCTCTAAGCGACAAGTAGTCGGCAAGCGTTCGCCTTTGCGGTTTATCGTGAAGGCGAACGGGTCCGATCGGATGCCATACGCGTGTGGCCGCGTTCGGGGGAACATGGCCGCAGAATTGCGGTCCAAAAATGGGGCGAGGGGACAAGGTGTCGAAGCAGACGAACGTTGTGCCTTTCCCGCTCACGGTTAAGGGCGTCCGAGCAATGGCGGAAAAGGAACGTTCGCCCACCAGTTACGAATTCACCGACAGAGAGCTGGCCGCGCTGTGCCGCTGGTTTTCGGCGATGAAATACGCTTTTCCGGGCACGGAAGGTGTGATGATGGTCAACCATCAGGAGAGCTATTCAGCTGTCGGTCTCTACAACCGTGCGGGAGGCGCGCCGAATTGCCTCGTCGCCAAGCATGAGGTGAGCGGTTCACCGCAGTTTTTCTGGTCAACCGAGTTCGACTCGCCGCGCCTTATTAACGATTTATCCGAAATCACCGACGCGCATATTCGGGCTATTCGCCCGCCGCGCAATGAAGAAGGCTGGCTCGACCCGACCGGGTGGATGGGCGTGTATTCCTCCCGGTTGATCGCAACGCAATTTCACCTCGTCTAGTTCGCCGTGGGATCCGAGGATCCTGCGGGCCCGACAGCTGCGGGAGGCATCATCCGGCAACCGCGATCGGCCGCAATTGCTTGCCCTGATCCTCGCTATGGTAGAATATGAGCATCATGTAGAAACCGAAACGCGCCGATGAAGCTTGCCGCCCTGCTTGTCTGCGTCACCGGCGCTGCTCTCGTCGGGTGCGCATATCTCCCGACTGCCGGCCCGACCGCCGGCGAAGTCATCGAGCGGGGAGTGGAGGATAACCAGACCCGCTACGATGTGGTCGATGTCAACTCCCGTGTCGTCGCAACACTCCTGGCCCAACCCCCTGAGAGCTTTCGCACTCGTTTCGGACGATACGGCAAGCCCGAGGCGCCCAAGATCGGGATCGGTGACACCCTCTCCGTTTCGATCTGGGAAGCGGCGGGTGGCGGGCTGTTCGGAACGTCGCCGACCGATCACGTCTCTGCCGGCTCGCGAAGCGTGACAATCCCTGAGCAGGCTGTCGGCCGGGACGGCGCGATCAGCGTGCCGTTTGCCGGCCGGGTGCCAGTCGCCGGGCACACGACGGTGGAGGTACAGCATGAGATCGAACGGCGCCTCGCCGAGAAGGCGATAGAGCCGCAGGTAATTGTGACGATTGCCAAAAGCGTGACATACGCTGCGACTGTATCGGGCGAGGTAGTGAACGGAGCGCGGGTGCCGCTTTCGATTAACGGCGACCGCATGCTCGACCTTATCGCATTGGCCGGCGGCGCGAAATCACCCGTTTATAATACATTCGTGCGCCTTTCGCGGAACGGCATCACCGTGACGATCCCCATGGAGAGGCTCGTATCGGATCCAGGCGAGAACATCTACGCGCAACCCGGAGACGTGCTGACCTTGGTACAAGTGCCGCAAACCTATTCGGTGCTCGGCGCCACTGGGCAGAATGCGCAGATAACCTTCAATGCGGAGCGTATTACGCTCGTCGAAGCGCTCGCCAAGGCAGGCGGCTTGCAGGACTTGCGCTCGGATCCGGCGGGCGTGTTTCTTTTTCGCTTCGAGCCGCCGTCAGTGGTTGCCGCGCTCAACGCCACGCAGCTGGGAACTGGTCCCGATCGAGCCTCTCCGGTCGTTTATCGCCTCGACATGAGCGATGCGAATTCCTATTTCCTCGCGCAGCGCTTTCCCGTCGAGGACAAGGACATAATTTACGTTGCCAATGCGCGGCTCAATGAATTGCAGAAATTCTTTACGCTGTTGAACACCCTGACTGGACCCGTCATCACCGGCATCGTCGTCAAGAACGCGGCACCATAGCTTCCGGTTTCGGCATATAAAGCCGCCAAGCGCAGACTCCCTATGGAGGGACCGGCATGCCGACGACACACACCTTGTCCGGCGACGACCTGATCGTCGTTACCGGCGGCGCCGGCTTTATCGGCTCTCATATCGTCGGATATCTGAGCAACGCCGGTTTGCGCGTCGTCGTCTCCGATCTGTTCCGATCCGGCGGCAAATGGCGCAACATTGCTGCGGCGCGGCTTTACGATATCCTCCGGCCGGACATGCTGTCCGATTGGCTCAACCGCAACAGCGGCAAGGTGGCGGCGATCGTGCATATGGCGGCGATATCATCGACGACCGAGACCGATGTCGACCGGTTCGTAGCAAACAATGTCCGCCTGACGCTTGATCTCTGGGAGTGGTGCGTCATCAACGGGACGCGCTTTATCTATGCTTCTTCCGCCGCCACCTATGGGGCTGGCAGCGCCGGGTTCATCGATGACCAGAGCCCCGCGGCACTGGCTGCGCTGCGCCCGCTAAACGCCTACGGCTGGAGCAAGCACGTCGTCGATCGGCGGGTGGCTGAGGACGCGATAGCCGGACGGCCCACCCCCCCGCAATGGGCTGGACTCAAGTTTTTCAATGTGTACGGCCCGAACGAGGCTCATAAGGGCGACATGCAGTCGGTGGCCGGCAAGATTTACCCAGTCATCGCGGCCGGTGAACCGGTGACGCTCTTCAAATCACACAATTCCGATTATCCGGACGGCGGTCAGTTGCGCGATTTTGTCTACGTAAAGGACTGCGTAGCGGCGGTGGGCTGGTTGTTACAGAACTCGAACATCACGGGTCTGTTCAATGTTGGAACCGGCGTCGCGCGGAGCTTTCTCGACCTCGTCAATGCGGTCGGCACGGCGGTCGGACGCTCTGCGAACATCCGCTTTGTGGACACTCCCGCCCAGTTGCGCGACAAATATCAATACTTCACGCAAGCCGACATCACGAAGCTCCGATCCGCCGGGTTCGACCAGCCGTTTCATAACCTCGAGGACGGCATCCGGGATTTCATTGAATCCGTGCAGGACGCAGGATGATCCTGTTTGACTTGTCGCGGCTGGTGTCGCGGGCCGGTCGAGGGACGCCAACCGGGATCGACCGCGTGGAACTCGCCTACGCGGAGCATCTGATAGCCAGCAAGCACCCATTGTGTTTCACCCTGATGACGCCCTTCGGGTTCGGGGGAGTGTCGCGGGCGCAAGCGCATGCGTATCTTGAACATCTTGCTTGGGCCTGGCGGCATTCCGACTCGCTGCAACAGATTAACCGAGCGAAGCGGTTAGCGAGAAAACTCCAGGCTGCTGCGCTCTGTCGCGGCCAACGCGCGCTCCTCAGACAACCCCGGTCGGAGACCGGCGTGGTCTACATGCTCGTTTCGCATCACCATCTCGAGAAGCGCCGCGCCATCGCCCGTCTGAAGCGACAGGCCGCGGCACGCTTCGTCTGCCTGATCCACGATCTGATCCCGATCGAATTCCCGGAATACGCGTTGCCTGGCCAGAACGAAAGGCACCGCAGGCGGATCGAGAGCGCCGCAGCGTTGGCCGACGCGGTAATCGTCAACTCAACCGTGACACGCGACGGCTTTGTGCCTTATCTGGTGCGCGCCGGCCGCACGCCGCCGGTGCTTGTCGCCCCATTTGGTGCCGATCTGACCCCGGCGCTGCCGGCGGTCTCGCCTCCGGTGAGGCCTCCCTATTTCGTGTGCATCGGCACGATCGAAGCGCGCAAGAACCACTTGCTGCTCCTCAACCTTTGGCGCCAGCTGGCGACGGAGCTCGGCGAGGCTGCGCCCCGCCTCGTCCTGGTCGGGCAACGCGGTTGGGAAACCGAGAGCGCGATCGACATGCTCGAACGCTGTCCGGCACTGCGCGGATTTGTCTTCGAACGTAGCGATGTACCCGATGGCGAAGCAGCGCGCCTCGTCCAGGGCGCGCAGGCGCTGCTCCTGCCATCCTTCGCCGAGGGGTTCGGGTTTCCACTGATAGAGGCGCTGGCCCTCGGGGTTCCTGTCCTGTGCAGCAACCTCGCTGCATTGCGCGAAAATGGCGGGGACGTCCCCGAGTACCTCGATCCTCTCGATGGCTTCGCCTGGCGCCGCGCGATCACCGATTATGCGCTGCCGGCGTCGCCGCGCCGCGCCGCTCAGCTCGATCGGCTTTCGCGATGGACGTCACCGACTTGGCAAGTTCATTTCGCCGCGGTCGAAGCGCTGATTGCGGAGGTCCAGTCGGTTGGCCAATATGAGGCGGAACATTCGACGGCAGCCGGACCGAAAGGCCCACGGTCCTGGTTTGACGACCGTCGGACCGCAGCGATACGCTGAGTTTTTCGCGGGAGGACACAATATGGCTGATGCACCGCGTCTCAATGGGGTGATCGCTGCATTGGAGCAAGGCAAACCCGCCTTTGTTACTTTTTGTGCAGCAGAGATCGGTGTGGCGCAAGCGATCAATGCCGCGCGGTACGATGGCGTCGTGTTCGAAATGGAGCATCGGCCATATGATATCCGCGCACTGCGCGACTGCCTGCAATACATGCTGGACCGCCGCCAGATCCTTCAGAAGGGAATTTTGGCCCCCGCGGTCACCCCATTTGTGAGAATTCCCCCCAATGGCGGCGAAGCCAGCCAGTGGATCGCCAAGCAGGTCCTGGACCAAGGCGTCTACGGGATTGTCTGGCCGCATGTCAGTACTGTCGATGAAGCACGCAACGCAGTTGCCGCTTGCCGGTACCCGCGTCCCCGCTCGGCGCGAAATTTCGAGCCGGCGGGCCAACGCGGCGATGCGCCGGCGGCGGCGGCGCGGTATTGGGGGCTGTCACAGCAGGAGTATTACGCGCGCGCCGATGTCTGGCCGCTCGACCCGCAAGGCGAGATACTAGTCGCCATAATGTGCGAAGAGGTGCGGGCGATCAAAAATTTGCCCAAGATGCTGGAGGCGGTTCCAGGCATCGGGGTTGTGATCGTCGGCGAGGGGGATCTGTCGCAGGACCTCGGTTACCCGCGGCAATATGATCACCCGACCGTGGCCGGTGCGATCGACGAGATCCTGGCGATTTGCAAGCAACACAACGTCCCTTGCGGACACCCGCATGTCGACACCGGCAACATCGAAACGCTGCTCCAAAAGGGCTTCCGCTATTTGACGCCGGCGCCGGTTTATTCCTACGCGGCGCTGGAGCTGGGCCGCAAAGTGTCGGGCCGCACTTGATAGGAGTTCGTCACCGCCTCTACCGGTCCTGGTGCGCTATGCCGCATCTGGACCCGGGATTGCGGAACTATGATCCGAGCTTGCGGGGTTAAATAGCCGGTCAAGAACGGGAGGCTGCCATTTCGACGGAAGTCGAGCTCAAGCTCGCCGCTCGAGCAACCGATCTGCCCGAAATCAAGCGAGCGCTTCTGGCGATGGCGCCGGTCAGCGCACAAAAAAGGTTGGTCAGCACCTATTACGATACGCCAGAGGCGACGCTCAAGGAGCGGGGGCTCACGCTTCGGGTTCGAGATCAGGACGGGGATTTCATTCAAACGGTCAAAGCGGGAGAATTTGCGGAGGGCGACCTCCTGTCGCGCGGCGAGTGGGAAGACGCAGTCACCGAAAATCGTCCGGACCCGATTGCGTCGCAGAGCGGTCCGCACTTGCCCGAGGAGGCGACGGGCGAGCTGCGTCCGGTATTCGTTACCGAAGTCAGCCGAACGACCTTTGCGATCGAGCCGGCACCAGGCACGGCGGTCGAGGCAGCGATCGACCAGGGCGTGATCCGGGCGGTTGACAAGGACGGCCTCGAACCGATCAGCGAGGTCGAGCTCGAACTGAAGGGCGGGGAGAGCAGCGTGCTTTACGACCTCGCAGCGCAGCTGCTCAAGGTCGCACCGCTTCGCTTGGAGGCGCGCAGCAAATCCGAACGCGGCTATCACCTGGTGGAGCACGGCAATGCTCCGCCCTCGGCCGTCCACGCGGAGCCGGTCGAGCTCGATCGCGATATGACCGTCATGGATGCCCTGCAGAACATCGGCCGCAGCTGCCTGGCGCAGCTGTTGCGCAACGAACCGGCGGTCCTTTCCGGCCAGCCGGAAGGTGTTCACCAGATGCGAGTCGCGGTGCGGCGGCTTCGCTCGGCGATTTCGTCGTTCCGGGAGCTGTTGCCCGGGCACGAGTTCGAGCGGACCGTCGAGGAGCTTCGTTGGCTCGGCGGCATGCTGGGGCCGGTTCGCAATCTGGATGTGTTCACTACCGAATTGCTGCCGCAGGGGCGCCTTCGACTGCCGGACCAGCCCGGCTGGGACGACCTCGCCGCGACGCTCGACCGACTGCGGATCGCGTCCTACGACCAGCTGCGGGACGCCATCGAATCACAACGCTACACCACCGGTATGCTTAGCCTTTTGCAGCGATTTGAGACACCCGATTCGAGCGGGCATCGGGGATTGCACGAAACGGAAGCGCCGGGTCCGCCGATAGGCGAGTTGGTGCCTCGGATGCTCGATCGCCGCCGCCGCAAAGTAAGGCGCCGCGGTGCCCGGTTCGGCCATCTCGCTCCGCCGGAGCGACACAAGCTGAGAATCGCGGTCAAGAAGCTTCGCTACACGGTCGAGCTCTTCGGCAACCTTTTCGACAAGACCGAGTTGCAGGGGTACGTCAAGCGGCTAAAGGGCCTGCAGGGTGACCTCGGCTATGCGAACGACGTGCGCGTCGCCCATGAGTTCATCACCGAGCTTTTCGCGCAGATAGAACCGCGAAGTGCCGGCGCTCACGCCTGGGTCGCCTTGCTCGAAGCCCACGACCAGAAGCTCGCCGGCGGGGAACGGAAGATGCGCCGAAATCTGCGGAAGCTGAACGAGGCGAGGCCGTTTTGGCACCAATAACCACGTTTGTCCGTCGGGCCGCGGTATAGAAGAGCTCTCAGGCGGCGACGGTCGCAGGGATTGGACAGGTGATGCCGGTACCGCCGAGGCCGCAATAGCCGTTGGGGTTTTTGGCCAGATACTGCTGGTGATAACCTTCGGCGAAATAGAAGGGCGGAGCCTCGCGGATCTCGGTCGTGATCTTCGCCAAACCTGCTGCCCCGAGCCGATCCTCATAGGCTTGGCGGGACGCCTCGGCAGCGGCGTGTTGCTCTGGCGAGAATGTGTAAATTGCCGACCGGTATTGCGTTCCGACATCGTTGCCCTGGCGCATGCCTTGTGTCGGGTCGTGGCTCTCCCAGAACAGTTTCAGCAGCGCCTCGTAGCTGATGAGCTTTGGGTCGTAAACGACGAGCACCGCTTCAGTGTGGCCGGTTCGGCCGCTGCACACCTCTTCATAAGTCGGGTTCGGTGTCGCGCCGCCGGCGTAGCCGACCGCCGTGACACACACACCCGGCGACTGCCAGAACACCCGCTCGGCCCCCCAGAAGCAGCCCAGGCCGAAGAGAGCCTGCCGCAGGCCATCGGGATAAGGCCCGGCAAGCGGGTGTCCGTTGACGAAATGCCGCTCGGGCACAGGCATCGGCTGGTTGCGTCCGGGAAGACAATCTTCAGGCCGGGGCACGGCCAACTTTTCACGCATGAACGGCCACATCTGCTCGCCCTTTTCGCGATCAATCGCTATGCATTTGGGGAACCTAGAAGCCTGCGCCAACAGTTGAGAAGCCACCCGCGTCAAAAAGCGGTCAAAATGGCAGGTGTTAAAAGCCCGTTAATTCCGAGTGCCGAAGATTCCGCTTCCGCGTAAGATCATCCTCTCACTTGGGGGGTTCAATCCGACATGATCCGCCGCTCCTTTCTGGCCGGGGCATTCATCCTATTCGCGAACGCGACCCTGGCTGCGCCACCACTGGTAAATCCCGCCGACGCCGTCGCGTTCATGAACACGCTCTGGGACCGCGCCGTCGAGGTGCTCAACAACAAGACTGATCCGACCATCAGGGAGGCGCGCTTCCGCGAGCTGTTTCACAGCGATTTCGACTGTGCCGGTATCGCGCGATTCGTACTAGGCCGCTATTGGCGAACGGCAAGCGAAGAGGAACAGCAGGAGTTCGTGAAGTTGTTCGAAGACTATGTCGTCTTCGTTTACACCGCGCGGCTGTCGAATTTCGGCGGCGAGGCTCTCAAGGTTCGCGGTAGCCGGAGCGACGGCGACGGGGTCATCGTTTCGACCGATGTGGTCAGCCCGGGCGCCGCGTCACCGATGCGGATCGACTGGCGGTTGGTGTCCGATAACGGCGCCTACAAGATCAGCGACGTCATTGTCGAAGGCGTCAGCATGGCGGTCACGCAGCGCTCGGAATTCGCCTCGGTTGTCCAGCGCAACGGCGGGCAAGTGCGCGGGCTAATCGCAATGATGCGGCAAAAGACCGCAAACGCAGCGCACTGACACGAGACCGGATGGCGGGCCTTGCTCTATTTGGGGGAGGAAGAGGTTCGGGCCCTGCTCCGCTGGGATGAGTTAATCCCAGCTATGGAGAGCGCGCTCGTCGAGTTCTCGCTCGGACGGGTTGTGCAGCCGGTGCGCAACATGCTCACCGTCGAAGAAGAAAAGCGTTACTTCGGCATGATGCCGGCGGTGGCGCGCGACGCTATGGGGGCGAAGCTTGTAAGCTTCTATCCCGGCAATGAGGGTACTGGCATCGCGACGCATCACGCGATGATCCTGCTGTTTCGCCCCGACACAGGCGAGCCGCTGGCGGTCATGGATGGCCGGCTGATTACCGAGATGCGCACTGCCGCCGTCTCGGCAGCCGTCACCAAACATCTTGCAGCTCCCGATGCTCGGGTCTTGGCTCTGCTCGGCAGCGGGGTGCAGGCACGCGCCCATCTGCAGGCGCTGTCGAAGGTGAGGTCTTTCGATGAAATCCGCGTATGGAGCCGCACTGCTGCCCATGTCGATCGTTTTGCCGAAAAGAACAATGCCCGGGCTATGCCTATTGCGGACGCGGTCCACGGCGCCGACGTGGTTGTGACAGCCACAAATGCACTGCAGCCGATCCTCGACGGAGAGTGGTTAAAGCCAGGCGCGCATGTGAATGCTGTCGGCGCGCCGCGGCCCAATTGGCGGGAACTTGACGACCGGGCAATGGCCAATATCCTCGTCGTGGATTCGCGAGCCGCCGCCCTTGAGGAGTCCGGCGATGTAATCCTTTCGAGGGCGGAGATCTACGCCGAGGCGGGTGAGATCTTCGCCGGGATTAAAGAGATCTCTTCGCTCGAGACGACGGTGTTCAAGTCGGTGGGCCTCGCAATAGAGGATATCGCAACGGCGAAACTGGTCTACGACCGGTTCGTTGTGTCACATCCTTGAGCGCCCAATCGTAAGATCCCCGATATGCAGCTGACGCTGCGAGAAGGTAAAGCATGAGCTATGAGTCCGAGTGGCGGGCGCGCTTTGGTGAAGATAGTGAACCCTCGCCGGATCTACCCGATGTCCCTTGGCTGCACCGAGTGCTCATGCGGCGCACTCACCGGCGGTATGCCGCGCGTCCGGTTCCGGAAGGGTTGCTGCGCCTGTTGCTGGGCGCGGCGTTCTCGGCCTCCTCGAAATCGGACTTCCAGCAGGCCAGCGTTATTTGGGTCAGGGATCGCGGCCGCCGAGACAGGCTCGCAGCCCTGGTTCCCGACATGCCGTGGATCGGCAATGCGCCGGAATTTCTGGTTTTTTGCGGCGATGCTCGCCGCCTAGAGCGGACCGGCGAGATGCGCCGCCACGTGAACGACAACGGGACGCTGGAGGGTTTTTTCAACGCCTCCCTCGATGCGGCGCTGGTACTGCAGACCTTCATCCTCGCAGCCGAAACCGCAGGTCTCGGCTGCTGTCCAATCAGCGTCATCCGAAATCACGCCAAAGCGGTTGCCGAGATCTTGGGCATGCCTGAGAAGGTGTTCCCGGTAGCAGGGCTGTGTGTCGGTTACCCTGCCGCCACGGGACACATCAGCATGCGCCTTCCGCTCGAAACGACGTTGCACATCGACCAATATGACGATAGGCGCCTCGACGAGGCGCTCGATGCATACGACCGGCGCCGCGATGCGCGATATTCGCTGCCCCGCGAGCAGCAGCGCTCGCCCGAGCTTTTTGGCCATGCGCCGTTCTACGGCTGGTCGGAAGACAAGGCGCGGCTCGCCGCCCAACCCGAAGGGCAGGAATTTGCAATGTTTTTGCGTCGCGCCGGTTTCGTGCTGGATTGATCGCGCCAGGCGGACCTGCCCTGGAAGCCAGCTTGCCAGAGACTACATTCTGCGCGGCCTATCGCGCACAACCCTCCCTCGCGAGATCTTGATGATCGACATTTCATGCAAGCACCATTCGGCCGTCCGGGCCGCTGCCGTTGTTCTGGTCTCGCTTACCTTATACGCTTGCGATAGTGCGGGGGCGGGGACCGGAGCTTACCCGACCGCTGATTTTGGCCTGATCCAGGATGCGATGAAGCAGGTCGAGAGAAACTATGTCGCACCGGTCACCGGCGATGAGCTCACCAAAGATGCCTTGAAGGGCATGCTGACCCGCCTTGATCCCCATTCCGATTACATGGATCAGGAGCAGTATCAGCAGATGACGGCGGTGACCCGTGGCCAATTCGGCGGGATCGGCGTCGAACTGACCCTCGAAGGGAAGGTGCCCGAGGTGATTTCGCCGATCGACGGCACGCCTGCCGCGGAGGCCGGCATCGAGCCGGGAGACCGCATCGTCAAGATCGATGGGCTGCCGACCACCGGGATGGATGTCGAGGAGGTCGTCAAGCGGCTGCGCGGGCCCGCCGGCAGCCGTGTCACATTGACGATCGCGCGTAACGATCGCAGCCCGTTTGAGGTGACGCTGACGCGCAACGTGATCCGCGTCGTTTCGGTCAAATCGGAACTTAAGCCGAACAACATCGGTTACGCGCGCATCACCACCTTTACCGAGAACACCGCCTCGGAGCTCGCGCATGCGGTCGAGAGTATGAAGACCCGGACGCAGGGCCGGTTGAACGGCTTCATTCTCGATTTGCGCAACGATCCGGGCGGGCTGCTCGATGCTTCGATTGACGTCGCCGGGATTTTCTTGGACGGCGGCGTCGTTGTCACCACGCGTGGCCGCAACACCTCGGACGACCACGTGTACCGCGCGCAAGCGACAGGCGATCTATTGCACGGCACCCCGGTAGTGGTGCTCATCAACAGCGCCTCGGCGTCGGCAGCGGAAATCGTCGCCGGAGCCTTGCAGGATCAGCGGCGCGCGACGGTCATGGGAACCCGCAGCTTTGGCAAGGGCTCGGTGCAGACCATCATCCCGCTGGAGGGGCGGGGCGCGCTCCGGCTGACGACCGCGCTCTACTACACCCCGTCCGGGCGGTCGATCCAGGGACAAGGCATTGCGCCCGACATCGTCGTCAATGTCCCGAAGAGCCAGCAGGTGGCAAACGCCGTGATCAGCTTCGAGAGTGACCTTTACGGGGCGCTGAAAAACGGCGGCTCGCTCAACCCGTCATCAGGCGCCAGCCCCGCATCCAATATGCGCGCCGCTAACGCCGAGGCGGAGCATCCGATTAAACCGATGATCATCGGAACCGGCAATGACCCCCAGGTAGCCGCTGCTATCGACTTTTTGCAAAAGGCGGTGCGCCGCGAGGCGGGTGCGCAGCACGGTTGACTGCCGGCTCGGCAGTTTTTGGGTTCTGGCAGGTGGCTCGAGTCGCCGGCTCTATTCTGATCCTGGCTGTCCTTGCCGGCTGCAGCGTCGACAACGGGTTGCCGCCGGTGGCGACCGATCGGGTGCAGGCTCGCTTCCCTCCGGGCGGGGTCGTCAACAGCATCGAAGTCGATGCCGTCAACCGCCTGCCGCTACGCACCGCGGAGCTGGTCGCACCGGATGGGGAAGCCACTCCGGCTAACTACCTGCATGTCAACCCGTCGCCTAGCGTCACCTTTTATCAGAGGCAGATCGATGACCCCTATGAGGGGGGCATCTCCGGTATACACAACTTCACCCCGGTTCCCGCCATCGTGACCGGCTCCCCGCAGGGGGACGCCCGGCTTCTGGCGATGGTCTCGACCGCCTCGATTCCGGTGCCGGACGAAGTCGCGTATCTGCGGGAGTGGCGCAGCTA
Organism: Alphaproteobacteria bacterium; assembly: GCA_019244535.1. Classification (GTDB taxonomy): domain Bacteria; phylum Pseudomonadota; class Alphaproteobacteria; order ATCC43930; family CGMCC-115725; genus AP-15. The sequence continues at coordinate 3,833 of JAFASL010000905.1, read as the reverse complement.
TCGCGTCTTTCTAAGCTTCGGCGATGTCGCCGGAGAAGTCGAAAGGCTGGTCCTGCCCGCTCCGGAGCCGCCCGCGCCAAAGAGCTGAACCGCCTTGAGGTGGTGAATCATGAAACGCCTCAGGTCACTGCGAGGAGCGGCCCAAGAAGTAAGCTCGCGGCAAGTTTCGAGAACGGGATTCATCAGTTAACTGTCACCACTAAGGAGTCGTCAGCGCCATCAGTCGTTCCGCCGCCTGCCCGATGCGGTCGAGGTGACGGCAGGTGTCGATGAGTCCGGCGAATTGGGTCTCGCCGATCGACAGGCCGGACGCGATCGGCCGAATGCGGCGGGACAGATCTTCGAAATCCCAGATGAATTCGCGGCCAGTGCCTTCCTTCGTGAAATGGCGGCCGTCTTTCGTAAACACGGTGATGCGCGGGCCGAAAAGCGTGCGGCGCACAGCCGGGATCAGGGTCACACGCTGCATCAGGTCGAGAACTTCCGGCGGGTCGGCTTCGCCTGCGCCGGGCCGGTCGCCGCGCAATAGCGGATAGCCGCGCCGGGCGGCGCCCCAAGCGGTGAAATATTGCGTGCTGCCAACCTGCGGTGGATTTTCTATGCCGCGGCTCGGGAACGCCGGGCTCGGATATTCGGTCTCCAGCCAGTTAACAACGGCTTCGATACGCTCGATGTTGTCGTAGGCAAGGTTGTGCTCTTCGCAGAGCTTTGCGGTTACATCGATATGGGCGATGTTGTAGCCGGCTGTCGAATAGATGCGGTAGAGCGTCTCCAGGAAAATCCAGTTGCGCCCGAGACCCTCGGTGATCTTTGAGAGATCGGCGCGGTTTAACCCGGTAAAACTGTAGCGCAATTCACCGCGATTGTTGCCGGCATAGGCGTGATAAAAGCCGGCTTCGCCCTCCAGTGCCGTCTCACCGCCCGGAATGCCGTGCTTGGCCAATGCAACCGCGAGCAATGCATTGCGCACCGCGCCGCCTTCACGCAGTGAGCGGCCGCCGCTGCGCGCGCCTTCGAGATTGCCGGAAGCAAGATTGACGCATTGTGCAATTGCGCTGTGGATCTGGCCCGAATCGAGGCGCTGCAACTTGGCTGCCGCGACCGCGGCGCCAAAGATGCCGAACACCGGACCTGCATGAAAGCCGCGCGACATAACGGTCGGGATGAACTCGGCGGCCATCCGCTCCATGACCTCATAGCCGGCGGCGACCGCGGTCAGGAACTCGCGGCCAGATGCGGCTGTGATCTCGGCGGCTGCAAGCGCCGCCGGCAAGATTGCGATGCCGGGATGGGTCAGCATGCGGAAAGTGTCCCATTTGCCGCCGGCAAAGATCATCTCCGCATTGACAAAGGCGGCTCCGGCCTTGGTGAGCCGCGCGCCGTGGCACAGCACCGTCGCGGCTCCGCCACCGCCCGCCTCCTCTTCCTGCATCAACGCCAGTGCCTGGCGGCTCGCCGGCATGTGGCGCGCAATGAGCGCCGAACTCAGCGCCTGTAACGTGACTCCCTTGGCACGGTCGACTACTTCAGGCGGTAGGTCTTCATACCGGAGGTTGGCGACAAACCCGGCGAACTCTCGGCTCAACGACATCGGGATTTCTCCTCATTTCTGCAGCGGCGGTCTCAGATGCGACGCATCAGGAAGAGCTGCTGCGATCCGTAAGACAGCCAAACTCGCCGCGTTTCGAGAAAATCGATCCCCAGCACGAGGTCGGCCTCGCCGAGCCTCAATTCAGTCACATCGATTTCGGCATTGCGGATCACGTCGCTGTCGACTTCAAGTCGCGAAAAGCGATGAGCGTGCGCGCCCAATTCCTCGCCGACCGCGCCGCGCACAATAACCGGAGGGTCGCGCGCCAATACCGCTTCGGTGACGCCAAGCACCTGCGCGGCTCGCATGGAAAGCACGGAAAATTGCGCCCCGGTATCGAAAAGAGCGTTGATCGTGCGGCCATCGAGCTGCACCGGAAAGTACAAGCGGTTGCTCGGAGATCGACCCGCCGCGATCCTGGCATAAGGCGGCGCCCAGGCCGGCGCAGCGGCCGCGCAGCTTTGTTCTCGATAGAGAATCATGCGGCGGCCCGGCAGGTCGAGATCGATGTCAAAGCTGCTCAGCGTGTCGGCCCCCAGCACCCCATCCAACGGGCCCGCAAAGTCGTTCACGATCTCGATCGGCGCTATCCGAACTCTCCGCCGCGGCGCCTCTACGCCGCCGATCCTGAAGCTGCGCAAATCCAACTCGGCAGTGGGCAGGTCGCCGGTGATCCCATGCACCTCTCTGCCCAATGTGACGCCAGGGCGTTCCGTGCCGATCCGCTGAGCGGCGGCCGGGGTCAGGACCGTTGCTTCCGCGCCGGTGTCGAGCAGAAGAACGACCGGCGCGCCGTCCGCGGAGGCCTTAACGATCGGCTCGTTGCGGAGGATCGCTACCGCCGTCTCGCCCAACCGCATCGCTCCACAGCCGCCGCCTCTATCCGCGGCGTAGCCGGGAGTCGACATCAGCACTGCCGTGACGATTGCGACGCCAGCCCATCCCTTCATCCGTGATCGGCCCATGGGACCCATAGGGGTGACATCCGGGACCGATCCGTGCAAGAGAACACAATGCCGCCTTCTGGAGCCAGTTGGGCATGCCTGTTTTCTCGCTAACCCGCGGCGTCCCGCATAGCTCGCATTGGGGCGCCTTCTCTGTGCTGGCGCGCAACGGCGGCATCGAGGTGGCGCCGCATCCGCGCGACCCCGCTCCCTCGCCGCTGCTCGGAAACATTCTCGCCTCGGTGGCGCACCGCGCACGGATCGCCCGGCCGATGGCCCGACGCGGCTGGCTCGAGCGCGGCCCCGGCCCCGACCGCCGGCGGGGCTACGATGAGTTAGTGCCGCTCGACTGGCCGCGCGCGTTGGACCTCGTCGCGGAGGAACTGCGGCGCGTCTATTCGGACTATGGCGCTCGTGCCATTTTCGGGGGCTGCTATGGCTGGGCGAGCGCGGGCCGCTTCCACGACGCACCGCGCCAGTTGCACCGGTTTCTCAATGTAGCGGGCGGCTATGTCCGCTCCATCGGCAGCTACAGCTCGGGCGCTGCATCGGTGATCCTGCCGCACGTCATCGGCCCACAGGAAGCCGTCGCCGGCAACAATGTCAGCTGGGACGAGCTCGTCTCGGAGAGCGCCCTCGTGCTAGCCTTTGGCGGCATGGCGCTCAAAAACAACGATGTCGGCGGCGGTGGAACCGGGGAGCACATTGCGCTGGCCCGCCTCCGCGCGGCCCGCAGCCGCGGCGTGGAATTCCATCTGATCGGCCCGTTGCGCGACGATTTGCCGGGCGAGGTCGAGGCGGTCTGGCACCCGATCCGTCCGGGTACAGACGTGGCGCTGATGCTCGGCATCGCGCACACCCTGGTGACCGAGGACCTGCACGACCGCGTGTTCCTGGATCGATACTGTATCGGGTACGACAGCTTCGAGCCCTACCTCCTTGGCCGCTACGACGGTCAGCCGAAAGACGCGGCCTGGGCGGCGCCGATCTGCGGATTGCCGGCCGAGGAAATCATCGGACTGGCACGGCATGCCGCCAGCAGGCGCACTCTGGTTACCTGCTCCCAATCGCTGCAGCGGGCCGAGCACGGTGAGCAGCCGGTCTGGATGGGTGTCGTGCTGGCAGCGTTGCTCGGCCAGATCGGGCTGCCTGGCGGCGGCTTTGCCTATGCGCTGGGGTCGACCTCCAATACCGGCAAGCCGCCGCTGGCCGTGCCGCTGCCGACACTGTCGATCGAACGCAACAGCATTGCCGATTTCATCCCGGTGGCGCGTATTGCCGACATGCTGCTTCATCCG
>JAFASL010000858.1 GCA_019244535.1 Alphaproteobacteria bacterium | reverse complement strand
GCACAGCGATGGTGATCGGCACGACCGGTCTTGGACCGCAGCAAGGCGACCGGGTCCGGCAGGCGGCGCGGCGCATTCCGATCGTATGGGCGCCGAATATGAGCCTCGGGGTAAACGTCCTGCTGAGCGCCGTCGAGGAAGTCGCACGCCGGCTGGGCCCCGACTGGGACATAGAAATCATCGAGATGCATCACCGCGGCAAAGTCGATGCGCCGTCGGGTACCGCGCTCGCGCTGGGCCGCGCGGCAGCGGCGGGACGCGGCGTCGAATTGGAGGAGGTTGAGCAGCGCGCCCGCGACGGCATAACCGGCCCGCGCCGCACCGGCGACATCGGCTTCGCCGCGCTGCGCGGCGGCGACGCCGTCGGCGATCACCACGTGATCTTCGCCGGCGCCGCGGAACGGCTCGAATTGGTGCACCGCGCAACCAGCCGAGCGATCTACGCCAAAGGCGCGATCCGAGCCGCCCGCTGGGTGGTCGGCCGCCCGCCGGGAGTTTACGGGCTGAAGGAAGTCCTCGGTCTTTAGCCGGCGCTGCCGAACTACCGCGCGGCGGGGTTCAGCGAATTCCGCCACCGCCTGAGCGCGTCGCGGATCGTCGCCGCGAGCTCGCGCCGGGTTGCCGGAGGCACGAATTCGCCAATCACGAGGCTGCGGCCATGCGAGGCGACCAGCAGGCGGTTCGACTCGTCTGGCCGCTCCTCCAGAATGACCCTGAGCCAGAACGGCTGAAATCGCCAGTTGCGGCGCTCGCCGCGCACGCTAATCCGCTCGACCGTAAAGGCGTCGTCGGCGAGCCGGATCGTCTCGCTCTGCCGGGCGGACCGGTAGCTGACCCGGAAGGCGAGGTAGATGAGCCCGACGTCGAGCCCGAAAAAGCCGAAGACCGGCCAGGCGCCAACCGCGACAAAACCGGCCCCGGCGGCGAGGCTGATCAGCCCGAGAATACCCATCAGCAGGCGGAAATTGCGCAGGCCCAGGCTGCGGTGCGGCAGCAGCACCCGCTCGAAGAACGGGCGGGTGGGTGCGGCTGGAGAGTCGGCGCAGATGGGGTCCGCTGTCATGTACCAAAAACATAAAACCGGGGCTGGCGATCCGTAAAGCCATCGCTACACTCTCGCCGATGCGGGCATTTTCCAAACGCGAGGTGCGGGAACTCTATCGTCGGCTGGCCGAGACGCGGCCGATCCCGCAGACCGAGCTCGAATTCGTCAGTCCCTTTACTCTCCTGGTCGCAGTCGTGCTGTCGGCGCAGGCGACTGATGCCAGCGTCAACAAGGCGACCCCCGCGCTCTTCGCGCTGGCCGACACGCCGAAGAAGATGCTGGCATTGGGGGAGGAGCGGATAATCGAGCTGATTCGCACGATCGGGCTGTTTCGCACCAAGGCGAAGAACCTGATCGCGCTGAGCCGCATCCTGGTCGAGCGGCACGGCGGCACGGTGCCGCACGACCGCGCCGCTCTCGAGGCGCTCCCCGGGGTCGGCCGCAAGACCGCCAATGTTGTGCTCAACGTTGCCTTCGGCGAGCCGACAATCGCCGTCGACACGCACATTTTTCGCGTCGCCAACCGCACCGGCCTCGCCGCGGGCAAGACGCCGCTGGCAGTCGAGACGGCGCTCGAGGCGGTCACGCCGGTCGAATACAAGCGCTATGCGCATCACTGGCTGATCCTGCACGGGCGCTATGTCTGCCAGGCCCGCAAGCCCGATTGCCCCGATTGCGTCGTCGCCGATCTCTGCCGCTATGGCGCCAAAACAGGCCCTGCCGAGCTCGTCGCGGCGCGCGCCGGCGGCCGCGCGCCCACAGGGCTGAGTGAGCCGGCGGCGAAGCCCGCCTCGCGACCGGTCCGCTCGCCGCGTCCGGCGTGATCCCCACTGCCGGGCCGCCGCTAAAGGGAATTGACCGGGAGCCGGCGCAATGGAGGCGCAAGATGTAGCCCTCCGCCTCGGGGTGGCGGTGCTGTTTGGCGGCCTCATCGGCTTCGAGCGGCAATGGCGCCAGCGGATGGCCGGGTTGCGGACCAACTCGCTCGTCGCGGTCGGCGCCGCCGGCTTCGTCGTTTTTTCGCTAATGGTATCGGGTGAGAACAACCCGATGCAGGTCGCCGCTCAAGTCGTCTCGGGCGTCGGTTTTCTAGGAGCCGGGGTGATCCTGCGCGAGGGCATCAACGTGACCGGTCTCAACACCGCCGCGACGCTCTGGTGCTCGGCGATGGTCGGAACCTTCGCCGGTGGCGGACAGCTCGCCGCGAGCGGGATCGCCGCCGGCTTTGTCGTCCTGACAAACTTGTTCCTGCGCCCATTGGTGCGGCTCATCAACAAGCAGCCGGGCGGCGCCGTCGAGGTCGAAACGCACTATTCCGTCGAGGTGCGTTGCCAGGGCGAGCGGGAAGCACACATCCGCGCGCTCCTTCTTCAGGCAGCCGCGGGCGCCGGGCTCGGTCTGCGCCGGTTAACCAGCGAAAATCTCGAAGACTCGCCGCAGGTCACGGTCAGCGCCCTTCTCGTTTCGGCCGACCGCAACGACAGCGCGCTCGAACAGATCATCGGGCGCATCAGCCTCGAGCCATTCGTCACCGCCGTCCATTGGCAGGCCGCGCGGGCCGCCGCAGAGGGCTGAACCGGCGGGCGTCGGCAAAGTCGCGGATCAGTCGGCGGCGTGTACGCTCGGCATTCCGGCGAGAGCCTCGCCGTGCTCTGCGGCGGGTTGCGCCTGGATGTCGCCGGAGATTTGGCCGCCGCACTCGACCTCCAGCTGGCCGTAGCGGATCGTGCCCGATACCCGGCCGCTCGCCTTGATCAATAGCCGCTTGCGGACGGTTAGATTGCCCTCGAAGCGGCCCTGGATCTCGGCTTCCTCAATCGAGGCGGTGCCCTTGAACAGCCCGCTCTCGGCGATCTCGACGTCGCGGCAGTTGTTGAGGTTGGCCTCGACGCTGCCCTCGATGATCAGCTTGTCGCAGGAGGTGATCTCACCCGACAGGGTGATCTCACGGCCAACCGTCAATTTGCGGATGTCGCCGTCGTTGCGCCGCGCTTGGGCCGACAGGTCGACCGGGCGGCGAATCGGGTCCGCCGGGCGAATCGACGCCGTCTCGCCGGCGCGCGCAAGATCGGGTGCGCGCGGCGGCATAGCGGCCGGCTTAGCCGGGCCGTTCGGGCCGGGCACTGTCCCAGGGCCCACCCCGGAGCCCGCCCCGGAGCCCATTGGCCGGGCCGGCTTGGTCGGGATGCCCAAATCGTCAGAAGGGTCTGGCATTTTACGGTCCTCTGTCTCGGTTCTTTTCCTCAGGAACATGGATGGGATACCCGATCGACATTGTTGAAAGGATTGGCTACCGCAGACCGGGTCAGGGGCGCGGCCAAAGAGATGCACCAGGGGCGCGCGGCAGCGCTTCGAAGATGTGCAACATAAAGGCGGTGGCGATCACCGGCGCGACGAGATTGACAAGCGGCAGGGCGAACAACCCTGCGATTACGACCCCGCCCAGGAAAATGCGGCCGGCAAACCGGTTGCGCACTGCCCTGGCTTCCCCCGCATCGAGCCGTCTGAGCGCGACCACTTCGAAATACCCCCGCCCGAAAAGATATCCGTTAAGGGCGAGGAAGAAAAAGATATTTATCCCAGGAAAGAGCAAATAGATGGGTAAAGCTAATAGGTTGAGCAGAAGGGTTAGCATAGTCAACCGTAGCGTTACAGCGACGATCTCCCCCAGCGGCTGCGATCGGGGCGGGCCACGCTCTGGGTAATCTGTGGCTTCGACCGCGGCGGCGACGCGCTCGAGATAGAAGCTCATGATCAATGTGACGACCGCCGGAAAGAGCAGCCAGGTCAAGCCCAACACGGCGAGCCCGCCCAGCAGGTCGACGAGCCAGTTCATCACCCGCCACTCGAAAAGGCTCGTGTGGTAAAGAAGGGCGGCAATGGCGAGCCAGAGCATGGCAAAGCTCAGAACCGCCAATGCCAGGCTCAGCGCGACGACCCGCCGCATCGGTGGTTCGCCGAGCGCGCCGATCGCACGAAAGAAAGCACCACCCATCCGCAAAAGATGCTAGCCGAACCTTGCGGCACGGCCAACCCGGACCGCACCCTTGCCGGGGTCGGGCGGTTCTGGTCTACAGGTAATCGATCGGCGAAGGAGGAAACGCAGAAGTCATCGCTGCACGGCCACAGCCGCGTTCATCGGCGAATCGTGCTGCAGGGCGCCTGATCAGCCCACATGCCGGCGACTCCGTAGTCGCTCGGACCCTGACGGGCACCGGTGTTGTTTACCCGCCGCGTTCCGTAGCGCCAGCTTGTCCAACTATGAGGAAGTATAATGGCCGCGATCATCGAGAGCCGCATCCGGGAAGGGCTGCCGCATCCGTTGGGTGCCACTTGGGACGGCCAAGGGGTCAATTTCGCGCTGTTCTCGGCCAACGCGACGCGCGTCGAGCTCTGCCTCTTCGATGAAACCGGCGAGACGCGCATCGAGCTGCCTGAATTCACCGACGAGATCTGGCACGGCTATTTGCCTGATGTGCGGCCCGGCTCGATTTACGGTTATCGCGTGCACGGGCCCTATGAGCCCGACATCGGACACCGTTTCAATTCCAACAAGCTGCTGCTCGACCCCTATGCGCGCGGCCATTTCGGGGATCTGGAGTGGCAGCCCGCCATTTTCGGATATCAGCTGGAGTCTGGCGACGACACGACCTTCGACGATCGCGATAGCGCCCCGTTCGTGCCGAAATGCGTCGTCGTCGACCCAAATTTCGACTGGAAGGGAGAGCCAGGGCGCCGAACGGTCGCGTGGGAGCACACGATCATCTATGAGCTTCATCTGCGCGGTTACACCATGATCCATCCCGGTTTGCCGCAGGAATGGCGCGGCACCTATAAGGGCCTTTCCACCGAGGTTATAAAATATATCAAGTCCCTCGGGGTGACTTCGGTGGAGTTTCTGCCCGTTCACACGTTCCTCAGTGACAGTTACTGGGGCTACAATTCGATCGGGTTCTTCGCCCCCGACCCGCGTTATTCGCATGAGCGCGAACAGACCCTACGGGAATTCAAGGAGATGGTGGCGCGCCTCCACGACGCCGGTCTCGAAGTCATTCTCGACGTCGTCTACAACCACACCGCCGAAGGCAACCAGCTCGGCCCCACCCTCTCGTTCAAGGGCATCGACAACGCCTCCTATTACCGGCTGCTGCCCGAAGAGCCGCGCCTTTACATCAACGACACGGGCACCGGGAACACGCTCAACCTCGACCACATGCGGGTCATCGAGATGGTGACCGACAGCCTGCGCTATTGGGCAGGCGAGACCCACGTCGACGGCTTTCGCTTTGATCTCGGCACAATCCTGGCCCGCCAGGCGAGCGGCTTCGACAATCAAAGCGGTTTCCTGAAGGCGTGTTGCCAGGACCCGGAGTTGCGCACGGTCAAGCTGATCGCCGAGCCATGGGATTGCGGTCCCGGCGGCTATCAGGTCGGGGCCTTCCCGCCGGGATGGGCCGAGTGGAACGACAAGTTCCGCGACACGGTGCGCGACTTCTGGCGCGGCGAGGCATCGGCGAGCGTGATCGCTCCGCGGCTCTGCGCTTCGGGCGACATATTCAATCATCGCGGCCGTAAATCCTGGGCCTCGGTCAATTTCATCACCGCCCATGACGGGTTTACCCTCAATGACCTCGTCTCCTACAATGACAAACACAATGAGGCGAACGGCGAGGACAACCGGGACGGACATGCCGACAACCGATCTTGGAATTGCGGCGTCGAAGGCCCGATCGACGACAAGGAAGTAACGGCGCTGCGCGCCCGCCAGCGGCGCAATTTCCTCGCCACGTTGCTGCTGTCGCAGGGCACGCCGATGCTGCTCGCCGGCGACGAGTTTGCCCGCACCCAGCAGGGCAACAACAACGCTTACTGCCAGGACAACGAGATCAGTTGGGTCGACTGGAACACGATGGAGGAAAACGGGTCGCTCCTCCGGTTTGTGCAGCAGCTGACGGCGCTGCGTCACAAATACCCGATCCTGCGCCGCAGCCGGTTTCTGACCGGGACCTACAATGAGGATCTGGGCGTCAAGGATGTGACCTGGATCAACGCCTCGGGTACCGAGATGAAGCCCGAAGAATGGGCCGACTTGAGCATGGAATGCTTTGGCATGCTGATGGACGGCCGTGCCCAGCCGACCGGCATCCGCAGGCGAGGCGAGGACGCCACCCTGCTGATGGTGCTGAACGGCTACCACGATCTCGTCGGGTTCACTTTGCCTGAGACGGTCGGTGGCGGCCACTGGCAATTATTGATCGACACCAACCTTCCCGAAGACGGCAAAATGGGAAGCTTTGCCGCGGGTGACGTTTACGGCGTAACCGGCCGATCACTGCTGCTTTTCGCCCTAATGGCCGACCCGCGCTCGGAGTAAAAATCTGGCGATCGGAACTTTTAGTCAGGCAGAGTGTACGAGCAGGGATTGCTGTGCTGTGAAGCCGGGATCCGAGAATTTCTTGCTGTTTTTGCTGTTTTCTGCAGCGAATTATCAGCCATGGAGACACCTCTTCCGCAGAGGCCTTGGGCCGCCACCGTTCACCGAACGAAGGAACAGCGAAGCTCCGATTTTTCCGCCGCTGTTTTTCGCTGTTTTCCGCAGCGAATTATCAGCCATGGAGATACCGTTTCCGTAAACCCCTTCGCCAGCGCCTGCTAGCGAGGCAAGGTAAGCTGGTTCGCTCGGTCGAAGACCGGAAGTTCCAGTGGAATGTCCCGCGCCACCTCTCGGCATCGGTGTTCTCCGGCTGGAACACACTGCCGACCGACCTCAGACCGGCGCACCGTCGGGTGACGAAGGCACTAGCGAGCGCTGCGTCCGCGAGATAGAGGTCTAGGTGCGCGGAATGGCATGCAACAAATCCACTAGGTCAATGACGGAGCCGGCCTGGGGTTTGCCGGTGGGCTCGACAAACTCGCCACCCCCGTCACCACGGATAGGGATCACCCAACCATGGGCACAATCGATGACGAGATCGCACAATTCCGGCAGGTTCACCCCGTCAGCCGGCTGGAACGCGTAAACCGTAAACGCGTGATAGCTCTTCTCCTCACACGACATCGCCGTCCCCAGGCTACGACCAAGGATCTCAACATCGATCCTTTTCACCATCTCTCTTTACTCCGTGAACGTACGGGCTTCCGTCGGAAGTGCGCGCAGAGTGAACGCGCGTTCACATTATGTCAGGTTGCTCGACAACTTCATCAATATGGCAACGAATCTTGCCAGGATAATGCTATTTTGTCAATAACAAAGGCACCCAACGCGGAGTCGTGATGGGCTGGGACGGCCAATTGACGGACGTTTGGGGACAGGCGAGAGTCAGTCCAACCCGGCTGCGCGCAGACCGTCGACAATGTGCTCGACCGAGGCATCGTCATCGTAGAGCCTGTTCAGATTGCCTGCAATGAAGGCCAAATTGGGGTTGAGAAGCTTTAATTCCTCGAGCGCAGTCTTGGCGTCCTCAATTCGGCCGAGCCGCGCCAAGCCGGCAACGGCGTAGCGTAGCCCGGCCGGCCAGTTCCGATTGAGCATCCAGGATCGTCGCCCGACTTCGATCGCCTGCGCATAGTGGTGTAGTTGATAGTGCGCGCCTGAGAGCGCCGCCAGCCAGATAAACAGGCGTGGATCCTTGGGGCTAAGGCGGATCCCCTTTTCCGCAAGCGTGATAGCCTTCTCCGGTTCGCCGCGGTACAGGTGCATCTGGCCAAGGAGAACATGGGCGGCAGCATAGCTTGGGTTGAGGTTGATCGCCTCCTGGAATGCCGACATTGCGATATCGGAGCGTTGCGTCCACATGCAGACGAGGCCGAGCGCAAAATGGGCCGCCGGGTAGCGCGCGTCGAGACTGACCGCACGTTGGGCGAACTCGTAAGCCTCGCGATAATTGCGTTCGCTATCAGCTACCCAACCTAGATACGAAGCGTTGCAAAGGGTAATCGCCAATTGTGCGGTGGGCTGCGGATATTGTGGGTCTATCGCCAGTGCGCGGCGAAAGAAAGCCTGCGCTTGGACGCTGTCCTCTTTGGTGTAGCGGTAAAAATGCCAGAGCCCGCGCTGATAGAATTCATAGGCGTCCTCGGTGTGTATTGGCCGACGGGCGACGCAATTGCGCTCTGATTTGAGCAGTTCCGGCTCGATGGCGCCGGCGATGGCAGCGGCAACCTCGTCCTGCCAGTCCAACAAATCCAAGAGGTGACGGTCGAACCGCTCTGCCCACAGATGGGCGTCGGCTTCGGCATCGACCAATTGGGCGTTTACACGGACCCGTGTGCCTGACCGGCGAACGCTTCCCTCCAGAAGGTAACGCACCCCCAATTCACGACCGATCTGCTTTGTATCGCGTGGCTGTTCCCGATAGGTGAACGCCGTATTACGCGAAATCACTAGCAGATCGGTGAACCGAGACAGGTTGATCGTCAGATCCTCCGTGATCCCGTCAGCAAGATATCGCTGGCTCGGGTCATGGCTAAGATTGTCGAAAGGCACGACCACGATTGACAAACGCTGCCGCGGCTCTGCGACTAGGTCGGCGACCGTCGATGATGACGGCTCCGCATCTGCGCCCGGCCGAGTCACCGGCGCAACAAAGCAATAACCGCGTCCGGGGATTGTTCGGATGCAGCTGCCCTGCGCTGGGTTCTGATCGAGGACTTGGCGTAACTTCGAAACCTGCACATTCAGATTGGCTTCTTCGACCACCCGT
>JAFASL010000294.1 GCA_019244535.1 Alphaproteobacteria bacterium | reverse complement strand
GCGGCCCCGTTCGGTCCCACGCATCCCGCTCGGTAGACACCATTGGCGCAGGTGACCGCGTGGCTTGGTTGACCGAAAGCGAATACGCCAGCCGCAACGATAGTGGCGAATAGGACCTGTTTCACATCATCTCTCCTGTCAGAGCTGGCGGGTTAGGTGTGGGTGCTCTCTTGTATCTTCCGGAGCACTTCGTCGAGGTTGAAGCTGGCGGCTTTCTGCCGCTGCGGATACTCCCTGAAGGTCTGCAGAAATTCCCCGACAAAGGCCTGCGCCGGCACCAGCAGGTAGACGTGGTCGATCAGCCAATCATAATAGGTGATCGAGGTAATGTCGGCGCGCTCGAACGGATCGGTGCGGAGGTTGAACATCTTCGGCACGCGAAGGTTTACGAACGGCTCGGACCAGATCTGTAACCCGCCCGGCGCCCGCTGCTCCTCGAAGACTATCTTCCAGTTGTCATAGCGCAACGCGACGAGCTGCTGGTCGTCGTTGCAATAGAGGAACCACTCCCGCGGGCTCTTCTGCACCTCACCGGTCAGATACGGCACCAGATTATGGCCGTCGAGATGGACCTTGTAGGTCCTGTCGCCGATCGTGTGACCCTTCAACAGCTTGTCCTTCATGTCGGGGTCACCGCCCATTGCGGCGAACGTCGGCAGCCAGTCGTGATGCGCGACCATCTCGTTCGACACGGTGCCGGGCTTGATCTTGCCCGGCCAGCGGACGACGCACGGGACTCGGTAGGCGCCCTCCCAGTTGGTGTTTTTCTCGCTGCGGAACGGCGTCATTGCCGCATCCGGCCAAGTGAACATATTCGGGCCATTGTCGGTCGAATACATGACAAAGGTGTTGTCCGTTATGCCGGCCTCGTCCAGCGCCTGCAAAACCTGGCCGACGTTCTTGTCGTGGTCGATCATCGTGTCGTGATATTCGCTCTGCCAGCGGCCCGACTGGCCCCGGCTTTCCGGCTTGACATGCGTTCGCAGGTGCATGTGGGTGAAATTGACCCACAGGAAGAAAGGCTTGCCGGCCGCTGCCTGCCGTTTGATGTACTCGGCAGAGCGGGCGGCAATGTCGTCGTCGATCGTTTCCATCCGCTTTTTGGTCAGCGGGCCGGTGTCACGGACGGTCTGCTTGCCGACACGGCCGAAGCGCGGGTCGACCGCCGCATCGTCCCTGTCGGTGTCTTTGCAGTCCATAACGCCGCGCGGACCGAACCTCTCGCGAAAGTGCGGAAAATCCCGCGGGTTCGGATAGTCCGGCAATTCCGGCTCTTCCTCCGCGTTCAGGTGATACAAATTGCCGTAGAATTCTTCGAAGCCGTGCACCGTCGGCAGATATTCGTTGCGGTCGCCGAGGTGGTTCTTGCCGAACTGCGCGGTCGCGTAGCCCAAGGGCTTGAGCAATTCGGCGATGGTCGGGTCTTGCTTGTGCAGCCCGACAGTAGCAGCCGGCAGGCCGACTTTGGTCAACCCGGTGCGCAATCCGTGTTGACCGGTGATAAAAGACGACCGTCCGGCCGTGCAGCTCTGCTCGCCGTAGCAGTCGGTAAAACGCACCCCTTCTTGGGCAATGCGGTCGATATTGGGTGTGCGGTAACCCATCAACCCGTCGCTGTAGCAGCTCAGATTGGTAATGCCGATGTCATCGCCCCAGATCACGACGATGTTCGGCTTGGCGGCTGCTCGGGATCTCGCCATCTGAGTCTCCTTTCATTGAGCGGGTGATTTCAGACTGCTCGTTGGTCTCGGTGATCCGGCCAGCTGGCTACGCGAGGCGAAACAGCACCGCAAAGAAGGCGAAAAGGCCAACGCCGATCAGGAGGATGGCGACCGCCATGATCGGCGTTTGCTTTCCCTCCTTGGTAACGCCCGCTATTGGCGTGAACGGGTCGCCCCACAGATAACGAAGTCCCCACCGGTACTGCCAAATGGAAATGACGAGTGCCAGGACGCCGCACGAGATCAGCGCCAGCCCCAGATATTCCGGCGCCGTCGGGTGATTGGCGGGCCGGGCTCCGGGGATCTGTTGCAAGCGGGTTAGGTACTGGACGATCGCGAAGCCAAAGCCGATCAGCGCGACTGCAGTGCGCAGCCACGACATTATCGTGCGTTCGAGGGCCAGGCGAGTGCGCACCCAGGCGAAATGATCGCTTGCGGTCGCTCTGACCTCGAACCTGCTGGCGCTCGAAGCAGTGCCTGAATCTGCCATGGCCCGCGAGCTTTGGCGATTACTGTCGTGCCATGGCGATGCGGACAGCCTCCTCCGGCGAGACGAGGTGATCCGAGCTCTCGGCCGCCTCGCCGATCGCCAGCTGCACCCCTTTGACGGTTCCGTTGAACGCATTGCCGCGCGAGCCGTAGTCCTGTGACACGGGAGCGCCGCTGTCTTCGCCGACATCGCACCCGTCGTCGGCGGAGAAGACCATAGCCTGCGTCATCGGGATGGTCCCTTCGCCGACCTTCTGGCCGTCGACATAGAGCGTCACCTGGCCACCCTTGCCGAGGCCGCCGCCAGCATAGGCAAACTCCATGCGCACCTGGTGTTCGCCCGCCAGCAGCGGCTGCGCCGCTTCGACGTAGTAGTGATTGACCCCTGCAACGTTGTAGCAATATTTGAGCTTGCCGCCCGTCGCGTAGAGGCTCCAGCCGCCGATGTTGGCGCCTTGAGCGATGATCACGCCCTCCGCACCCGCCTCCGGGACCTCGATCTCGGCAGTGACCGAGTGGGACTTGTTTTTGATGCTCAGAACGCAGTTCTCCGATAGGCGCCCCATTCCTCGGAAAAGCAGCTGCGTGTTGCCCTTGATCAACACCGGCCGGCCGGCCATGTCCGGATTGATCCTCTCGGCAGCCCGGTCGTCGATCGGCAATACGTTGTAGCGCGTCGCCTCGATCAGCCACAGTCGCTGCAATTCGTGCAGCTTCTCCGGCATTTGCTTGGCGAGGTTATTGGACTGGCTCCAGTCTTTGTTGGTGTCGTACAGCTCCCAGACGTCGTCGTCGAGCGGCACGGTCTTTCGCCCCACCAGCACCCACGGTGTGCCGTGCTTGGTCACCGCGGTCCAGCCCTTGTGGTAGATGCCGCGGTTGCCGAACATTTCGAAGTACTGCGTCTCGCGCCGCTCCGCGGCCTTGGCGTCGTCGAACGAATACAGCATGCTGACACCCTCGATGGGCCGCTGCTGTACTCCGTTGACCGAGATCGGCTCCGGCAATCCTGCCGCCTCGAGGATCGTCGGAGCCACATCGATGACATGGTGGAACTGCGAGCGGGTTTCCCCTTTGGCTTTGATGCCGTTCGGCCAGTGCACGACGGTGCCGTTGCGGGTTCCACCCCAGTGGGACGCGACCTGCTTGGTCCACTGGTAAGGGGTGTTCATTGCGTGCGCCCAGCCCACGGCGTAGTGGTTGTACGATTCCGGCCCGCCGAGTTTGTCATACCGCTGCATCAGAAATTCCGGGGTCTCCAAGGCCGCCAGACCATTGAAGTTGGCCATCTCGTTATAGGCGCCGTTTATCGTGCCTTCGGCCGAGGCGCCGTTGTCGCCGGTGATGTAAATGATCAGCGTATCGTCGAGGATGCTGAGCTTCTTCAAGCCGTCGATCAGGCGGCCGACATGGTGGTCGGTGTATTCCAGAAACCCCGCATAGACCTCCATCTGACGCCGGAGGATCGGCTTTAGCGCCTCCGGCATGTCGTCCCACGCCGGAATCTCCGCGTGGCGCGCGGTGAGCTGGCAATCTTCCGGGACGACGCCCAGCTTCTTCTGCCGGGCGAGGGTCTCCTCGCGCAGTTTGTCCCAGCCCTGGTCAAACTTGCCCTTGTACTTGTCGGCCCACTCCTTGGGCACATGGTGCGGCGCATGGACCGCGCCGGGCGCAAAGTAGACGAAGAACGGCTTGTCGGGAGCGAGCGCCTTCTGCTGCGAGATCCAGGCCATGGCCTTGTCGGTCATGTCCGCCATGAAGTGGTAACCCTCTTCCGGCGTCTTCTTCGGCTCGACCGGCGTGGTCCCCTCGTACAAGGTCGGGTACCACTGGTTGGCCTCGCCGCCGATAAAGCCGTAGAAATACTCGAAACCACCGCCGCCGGTGGGCCATGCGTCGAACGGTCCAACCGGGCTCGTCTCCCAGACCGGCACTTCGTGGCATTTGCCGAACTGCGCGGTCGAATAGCCGTTGAGCTTCAAGGTCCGCGCCAGCGGCGAGATCGTATTGGGCAATACCGAGCTATAGCCCGGCGCGCCGGTGGCGATTTCGGTGATGCCGCCCATGCCGCAGGAGTGGTGGTTGCGCCCGGTCAGCAGCGCCGCACGCGTCGGCGAGCAGAGGGCGGTGGTATGGAAGCGGTTGTATTTAAGCCCACCCGCCGCGAGCTTTTCCAGGTTCGGCGTATGGCAAGGCCCGCCAAAGGCGCTGTTGGAGCCGAACCCGGCGTCGTCGATCAGGATAACGAGCACGTTGGGCGCGCCCTTGGGAGGGCGCAATTGCTCGATCGGTGGAAACTTGGTATCCGGATCCTTCGCGTCATAGGTGATCAGCCCGGTCCGATCGGGACTGGGGATCGGGAGATGCGACCTGTGTTTGGTGTCGTTGCTCATGGTGTAATGTCTCCCCTTGTTTTCCATTGCTCATCACGACGTCGTCTGACGAACGACGCAGCGGAATCCGACATGGCTTGTCGAGGTGTCGACCGGCTCCGGATGACGCGCGGCCGGGCGGTAGCGGCGGCAGTAATTTGGCGCGCACAGGTGCGAACCGCCCTTCAGGACCTTACGAGGGATCTGAATTTCGGGTTGGCAAGGGTCGTAGCTCGCATCCTCCCGACCGCCCCGCGGATTGCTCGGGATGCAGCACGCCTTTTCGGCATCGGCCTCGTAGCCGGCTGAGTACCAATCGGTGGTCCATTCCCAGACATTGCCGATCATGTCGCAGAGGCCGTAGCCGTTCGGCGGGAATGCCGTTACTGGGGAAGTGCGTTCATATCCGTCGAGCTTTTGATTCTCGTGCGGAAATCCACCCTGCCAGGTGTTCGCCATTTGCTTGCCGCCGGGCGTAAATTCATCTCCCCAGGCGAACTCGGCAGCATCGAGGCCGCCGCGCGCCGCAAACTCCCACTCCGCTTCGGTTGGCAAGTCTTTGCCGGCCCATTTCGCATAGGCCAATGCGTCGCTGTAGGCAACATGAACAACCGGATGATCATTGAGGCCGTTGAGCGAACTGCGCGGTCCGTAGGGCCGTCGCCAGTCAGCGCCAAATTTGAATGTCCACCACTGGCTCCAATCGGTCAGATCGACCGGATGCTTCGGCGGGTTGAACACTAGCGAACCCGCCCTGAGCATGTGCGGCAGAGCCCCGGGGTAGTCCTTTGGATCTGGCGTGATCTCGGCGAAAGTGACATGGCCGGTCGCCCTGACGAATTCGCGGAATTGGCGATTTGTCACCGGAGTGCGATCGATCCAAAAGCCGTCGACCGTCACGCGGTGAACTGGCGCCTCTTCCGCATAGTGCTTGTCCGACCCCATGCGGAAGGTGCCGCCCGGGAGCCAGATCATGTCCGCAAGCTCTGGGCCGCGCGAGGCTGCACTGCTCGAGCGGTCGGGCGCGCGAGCGTCGACTTTCATCATGCTAGGATGCGCGCGCCTTCGGCTCGGCCGCGAGCCGGCCCACGATCTCGACCAATTGGGTGTGTGCGGGGCTCTTTGGGTCGCTGAATTCGGCTACCGAGTGCGTGTCGGCAAGCTTGCTCAGCCGGACGAGCTCGAAGATCCGTTGGCGCCGGTTTAACGGCAATTCCGATGGCCGGCTGGTGAACATGATGTCCCACAGCTCGCGCTCACCGAATAAACGGTTAAATTCGCTTGCCGTCACGTAGATCAGAAACAGCACCACGATCCAAAGCTGGATCGCGACAAAGCGGTCCCAGGAAAAGGTCGCGATCTCGTGCTTAAAAAAGCCGCCAAATACATAATCTTTGCTGAACAGATACCCGATCCAAT
>JAFASL010000180.1 GCA_019244535.1 Alphaproteobacteria bacterium | reverse complement strand
GGCCCTCGCAGGGGGCGCGGTCGGGGTCCTGATGGGTTTCGATAAAGATGGCGGCAATGCCGACAGCAACCGCAGCACGCGCGAGGACCGGCGCGTATTGGCGCTCGCCGCCCGAACGGTCACCGAGCCTGCCCGGCTGCGCCACCGAGTGTGTCGCATCGAACACGACCGGATAGCCAGTCTGCGCCATGATCGGCAACGCCCGCATATCGACGACCAGCGTGTTATAGCCAAAGCTTGTGCCGCGCTCGCACAGCAGAATGCGCTCGTTGCCGGTCGAGGCGATCTTCGCAGCGACGTTCTGCATGTCCCACGGCGCCAGGAATTGACCTTTTTTCACGTTGATCGGCCGGCCGGTCGCGCCCGCCGCCAGCAGCAAATCGGTCTGGCGACACAGGAAGGCCGGGGTCTGCAGCACATCGACAATCTCCGCGACCGGCCCGCATTGTTCGGGGGCGTGGATGTCCGTCAGCACCGGCAGGCCGGTCGTCTCGCGCACTTCGGCGAGGATCGGCAACCCCGCGGCGAGCCCGATGCCGCGCGCCCCGTGGAGCGACGAGCGGTTCGCTTTGTCAAATGACGTCTTGTAAATCAGCCCGATTTTCAGTTTGGCCGCGATCTCGGCGAGCGCCGCGCTCGTCTCCAGAGCGTGGCCGCGCGACTCCAGCGTATTCGGGCCGACGATGAACACCAGCGGCAAATCATTGGCCAGAGTGAGGCCACCAATCGCCACGTGACGCTGTGCTGGGCCGGTCATGCGGCTGCCGACCACGTCTTCGCCGCCCCCGCTAAAGCGGGGACCAAGGGCCACCGAACGCGCAGCTCATAGGCTCTGGATTCCCGCTTTCGCGGGAATGACCGCCAAACCGCAGAACGCATTTCGGCACTCCCTTTAAACCAGTCGCGATTGATCGAGCGCGGCACGGATGAACGAAGTGAAAAGCGGGTGCGGTTCGAAAGGTCTCGACTTCAGTTCCGGATGGAATTGGACGCCGATATACCAGGGGTGGTCGGGAAGCTCGACAATCTCCGGCAGCATTCCGTCGGGCGACATGCCGGAAAATCGCAGACCCGTGGCTTCCAGCCGTTCCTTGTAGCCCACGTTGACCTCATAGCGGTGACGATGGCGTTCGCTGATCCGCTCTGCGCGATAAATTTCCGCAACCCTGCTTCCGGGTCTCAGAACCGCCGGATAGGCCCCGAGCCGCATCGTGCCGCCGAGGTCGTCAGTGGAATTCCGTCGCTCGACGGTGTTGCCGCGTGTCCATTCGGTCATCAGCCCCACCACCGGATGGCGGCAAGGTCCGAATTCCGTGGAGCCGGCGCCTGGCAAGCTGGCAAGGTCGCGCGCCGCTTCGATGATCGCCATGTGCATTCCGAAGCAGATACCGAAATACGGGACGCGGCGCTCGCGGGCGAAACGCGCGGCTTCAATCATGCCGTGCGTGCCGCGCACGCCAAACCCGCCTGGTACCAAAATGCCGTGCACGCCCTCGAGCTTGTGGACCGCCTCGGTTTCGGTCTCGAACACCTCCGAATCGATCCAGTCGAGATCCACGCCGACGTGGTTCGCGATGCCGCCATGGGTCATCGCCTCCGCCAAAGATTTGTAGCTATCCGGCAGGTGCGTGTATTTGCCGATAACGGCGATTGTGACGCGCCCCTCAGGCTTGTGGATCAACTCGACGATTTGATGCCACCGGTCAAGATCAGGCTCCGGGGCATCGAGCCCGAAATGCCGGCATACCTCTCGGTCGAACCCCTCGGCATGGTAGGCGCCCGGCACGGCATAGATCGTGTCGACATCGAGCGCCGGGATGACCCGGTTCTCCCGCAGATTGCAGAACAGCGCAATTTTTTTGCGGGCGGGCGGCGGGATCGGCCGCTCGCAGCGGCACAGCAAGATGTCCGGCTGAATCCCGAGCCCGAGAAGCTCTTTTGCGGAATGCTGGGTAGGCTTGGTCTTGAGTTCGCCCGCCGAGGCGATCCATGGCACCAGGGTCAGATGGACAAAAAGGACGCGCTCCCGCCCGAGCTCGTTGCCGAGCTGGCGAATCGCCTCCAGAAACGGCAGGCTCTCGATGTCGCCGACCGTCCCCCCGATCTCGCACAGGACAAAATCCTCGCCGCTGAGATCGGCCAGAATGAACTCCTTAATCGCATCGGTGACGTGCGGGATTACCTGCACTGTCGCGCCAAGATACTCGCCGCGCCGCTCGCGGCCGATCACAGTCGAGTAGATCCGTCCAGTCGTGACCGAATCGCTTCGCCGCGCGGCGACGCCGACATAGCGCTCGTAATGCCCCAAATCGAGATCGGTCTCGGCGCCGTCGTCGGTGACATAGACCTCACCATGCTGGTAGGGGCTCATCGTCCCGGGATCGACATTGAGGTAGGGATCGAGCTTTCTGAGCCTGACCTTGAATCCGCGCGCCTGCAGGAGGGCACCGAGAGCGGCCGCCGAGAGACCCTTGCCGAGAGAGGAGACCACGCCGCCGGTAATAAAAATGAACCGCGTCATGGAACTTCAGTCTACAGCATCAAAGCCGCGCGTCACGTGGTAAACGATGCAAACGATATTCGGCGCGCTCAGCGCGCGAGAGGAGCGCTCGGCGGAGCCGGCTCCGCGGGCGGGGCTGGCGGCGCTGCCGGAGCGGTCGGCTGCGGGGCCGCCGGTATGGCCGGCGCCGCGGGTACACCCTGTTCGAGAATCGATCGCGGCGCCCGCTCGCGGTTGTGCATCACGACGAGGAGCACGCTCGTTGTCATGAATGCGGCGGCGAGAATCGCCGTCGCTCGGGTCAGCAAATTCGCCGTCGAACGGCCGGTCATGAACCCGGACATGCCGCCGCCACCCATACCGAGCGCTCCGCCTTCGCTCTTCTGTAAGAGCACGACGCCGACAAGCGAAACGGCAATAAGGATGTGAACGGCGAGCAGCAGAATGATCATTGCGGTTATCTATTCACTCGGCATGCGGCTGACCAGAACCCCGGCTATTTCGCCGCGTAGCTAGACACGATTGTCCAGAAATCATTCGCATTGAGGCTGGCGCCGCCAACGAGCGCGCCGTCGACCTCGGAGAGAGTGAGGATAGCTGGACAGTTCCTCGGGTTCACCGACCCGCCATAGAGGATGCGGATGCCGGCGGGTGCGCGGCGCCTGATTTCGGCGTGCATCTCGGAGATATCTTCGGTGGTCGCGGTCAACCCGGTGCCGATCGCCCAGACCGGCTCATAGGCGATGACGAGCGTGGCCGCGCTAGCGGCGTGCGGTATCGATCCGTCGAGCTGCGACGATACAATCTCGACGGCCTTCCCGGCCTGACGCTGTTCCTGTGTTTCACCGACGCAAAGGATCGCTGCTAGACCCGCCCGCCACGCGGCGGCGATCTTGTCGCGAATCGCGGTGTCGGTTTCGCCATGATGCTGGCGCCGTTCGGAATGCCCGAGGATTACATAACTGCAGCCGAGGTCCGCCAGCATCTCGGCGCTGATGTCGCCGGTATATGCGCCCTTTGGCGCAGCATGGCAGTCCTGCCCTCCAAGAGCGATCCCGCTTCCGACGAGAACACCGCCCACTTCCGAGAGGAGCGTCGCCGGCGGACAGACGAGAACCTCGCAGCCGGGCGTACCGGGCGCCGCCGCCGCGGCGTATTCTTTGAGCGTATGCGCCAGCATCGCGCCATCCTGACGCAAACCGTTCATCTTCCAATTGCCCGCAACGAGCTTTGTTCTTATCGCCATGTTGCGACCCCGCTGGCCGGTCCCTATCATCTAGCCGACACGATCACACTGGCTCTCGGGCAGGTCAACCGGCCCGAGCCGCGAGAAAGGCCAGCCGCCTCATGCTTCAGGCGATCCGCTCCAGAGCGGGCTCTTACATTGTCAAAATCCTGTTCGCGCTCTTGATCCTGACCTTCGGGATCTGGGGCATCGGCGACATCTTCCGCAACCGCGGCAGCGACACGGTGGTCGCCACGGTCGGCGACCACAATATCCATGCCGAGGAATTGCAGACGGCGCTGCGCCGGGCGCTCGAACAGCTGAGCGCCCGATTCGGCAGCACGGTCGACCTCCAGCAAGCCAAGCAGCTCGGACTTGTCGACCAGACGCTCGCACAGCTGATCGACCGCAGCCTGATCGACCAAGAAGCAGCGCGGCTCGGGCTCGATATTTCGGACGACCAGATCCGCAACGTCATCACCGCCAATCCGAGCTTCAAAGGATCCGACGGGCGGTTCGACCGCAGCTTGTTCGGCGCGGTGCTCGCCGCCAACAACCTCACTGAGGACCAGTATGTCGCGTTGCTGCGCCGCGACATCCCGCGCAACGACCTGCTGCATGCGGTGACCGCCGGGGTGGCGACGCCGCAACCGGCTGTCGATCTGCTTTATCGCTACCGCAACGAGAAACGTACTGCTGACATTCTTACATTGCCGACCGCGGGGGTTGCCGATGTCGGGCAACCGAGCGAGGACGAGCTGAAGGCGTTTTACGACAAACATCCGGACCTGTTCCGGGCCCCTGAATACCGGGGCTTTACGCTTGTCAGCCTCGACCCGTCGGAGATCGCCAAAGGCATCGAGATCCCTGAGGCCAAGCTGAAAGAGGAATACGACCAGCGCCAGGACGAGCTGCAGATTCCCGAGCGCCGCGATGTCGAGCAGATCTTGGCGCCCTCCGAGGAGAAGGCGAAGGAGGCCGTAGCAGCGCTGGCCGCCGGCAAGGACTGGCGGGAGGTCGCAACGACGATCGCCGGGCAGAATGCGGACACGATCGATCTCGGCCTGATGCGCCGCGAGGAGATGCCCAGCGCGCTCGGTGAGGCCGCGTTCGAATTGCCCTTGGACAAGCCGAGCGATCCGATCAAAACCGCGCTCGGCTGGCACATCTTGCGGGTCGTCAAGATCGAGCCGCCAGTGACGCAAACCTTCGACGAGGCCAAGCCCAAACTAGAAGCCGATCTCGCCCGCCAGGAAGCCGTCGACCGGATCTACAAGGTTGCCAATAAGGCCGATGACGCGCTGGCGGGAGGCGCCACGCTCGGCGATGTGGCCGAAAAGTTCGGGTTGAAGACGACGACCGTCGAGGCGGTGGACGCCGGCGGCCATGATCCGCAGAACAAGCCGGTATCGCTGCCGGTCGCCGCCAGCGATGTGTTGAAGCTCGCCTTTGGGACTAATGAAGGACAGACGAGCCGGGTGACGGAGACACCCGACGGCGCAATCTTCGCGCTGCACATCGACAAAATCATGCCGTCCGAGGTGAAGCCGCTGGACGAGGTCAAAGAGAAGGCCGTGGCGGCTTGGCAAGCCGATCGGCGGGGGGAGATCGCCGCGAAGCAGGCCGAAGAGCTTGCCGCCGCGGTCACACCGGAGACCCGCCTGGCCACGGTTACTGCCGCGAAGGGATTGAAGGCGACGACCTCGCCGCCTTTCACCCGGCATCCGGAGAACGACAGCGCGGTACCGCCGGTGCTCGTCGGCAAACTCTTCGCAGCAAAGCCTGGCGACGTCGTTACGGCATCGGATGCGACCGGGTCATACGTCGCGCAGCTCGACGAGGTGCAGCGGCCCGAAGAGGTGTCGCAGACCGCGGCGGCCGGGCTGTCGCGCGAACTCGACAACGCGCAACAGGTCGATCTCGCCGAGGAATTCACCCGCGCGCTGCGCACTCGCTTTCCGGTCGAAATCCACCGCGAGGCTCTCGACCAGTATTTCTGAGCTTACCCGTGGCCCCCGCGAAAGGGGGGGCCCAGGCATGTTCCTGCGACCGGCGCCAGCCTGGGTTCCCGCTTTCGCGGGAACGACGGACAAGCGCAGGTCTTAATACGGGCTGCTGGATTTTGGTGCCGAGGCGGGCGCGCCTGAGCGCATCTCCTGCAATGCCGCCTGACCGCCCAGAGTCATGAAGCGGTTGTCGCCGCCGACCGTCACAAAGGTGAACCCCATCTCGATCATCTTCTTCGCGTAGGATGGGGCGCCGCAATGGATGCCGGGCTGCACCTTGTGCCGCTTGCAGCCGTCGAGCACCTTCTGCAAGGCCGCCATCATCCAATCGTCGGGCTTGTCGCCGCCCGGCGCGTAGCCGAGTGAGATCGACAGGTCCGACGGGCCGATATAAATGGCGTCGAGCCCGGGGGTCGAGAGGATCGCATCGAGGTTGTCGAGCGCCTCCTTGGTCTCGATCATGCCGAGCGCGACGACGATGTCGTTGGCCTTGGCGTGGTAGTCAGCGCCGCCATAGAGCGAAGCGCGGATCGGGCCGGAGCTCCGATACCCGAGCGGCGCGTAGCGCATCGAGCCGACAAACTTCTCGGCCTCGGCGCGATTGTTGATCATCGGGCACACGATGCCGTAGGCGCCGGCGTCGAGCGCCTTCTGGATGTGCGCCGGGTCATTCCACGGCACCCGCACCAGCGGCGTCACAGTGGTGGTCGAGATGCCCTGCAGCATCGTCACCATCATCTGGTAATCGATCATGCCGTGCTGCATGTCGACGACGAGGGAATCCCAACCCATGCTGGCCATGACCTCAGCCGAGAAACTGCTCGGGATCCCCAGCCAGCTGTTGATGACCGCCCTGCCCTCTTTCCAGGCCTCCCGCACTCCATTCGGCCGCGCCATGCCATTCCTCCCAGGATCTTCGCGATAACACGCGATCCCGCCAGCTAACCCCACGAGTGTCAAGCACTGTCGCCCGCTAGCTGCTTTCCGCTGTTATTTGCAGCAAAAATACAGCCAGCGGAGCCGACACGCGCGATGCTGGCCGGCTACCGAAACGCCGGCCCGTTTCGACGCCCGCCCGCGCCATAGCATGCTAATAGGGCAACATTGCGGATTGCGCCACAGATAGCCCCCGCCGCCCGAAGTGCAGCCACGGCGGAGATCTGCCAGTCACTCGGCCTCCATCGTCGCTGCGATCTTGGCGGCGATGTCGGCGCGCCATTCCTCGATCGGCTTGAAGCCGGGCTTGGCGCGGCAGATGGCCTCCGTCTCGCGGTAGAGCTCATCTTCGGATTTGTCGAGGTCGATCTCGAACCCCAGAGGCTGCGGCACATACCATGGCGTATCACAGAACATCTCGATGCGGTTGCCCTCGGGGTCGGTGAAATAGACCGACCAGGC
>JAFASL010000112.1 GCA_019244535.1 Alphaproteobacteria bacterium | reverse complement strand
ACAAGCGCCTAACGCGATCACTGCCTACAACAACGCCAACCACTCGTTGGCGACCATATCTCGTCCGATTTGCAAATATCCGGATACGCTTTCCTACACCGGCAGTGGCAGCATATTTGACGCGGCCAACTTCACCTGTGTGACGCACACCACAGACCCGCTGGCTAGCAGCTGGCAAATGGCCAACGATATCGGCACCAATGGTGAGGCGACAGACGGGCGGATGACATACGGCATCGCTGACACCCATGATCTGGCTGCCGTCGATAGGTCGAGCAGTATTGTTTTCCGCGACAATCAGGGTGACGTCCGCGTCTGGCTGATGAACGGAACGGAGCTATCGAAGCCCGGCAATCCGTCGACGATCGTGCAAGACACCATCGTCGGCAATGTCCCGAAGAGTTGGTCGCTGGTCGGCCAGGACGATTTCGTTGGACATGGCTTTGCATCCCT
The DNA here is from genome assembly GCA_019244535.1 of Alphaproteobacteria bacterium. Classification (GTDB taxonomy): domain Bacteria; phylum Pseudomonadota; class Alphaproteobacteria; order ATCC43930; family CGMCC-115725; genus AP-15. Next base: position 2,039 of record JAFASL010000112.1, on the reverse strand, counting down.
GCTGTGGCGCGACCGGAAGGGCGGCGCCGCTGTCTGGGGAATGAACGGTGCGAATGTGGAAAGCGTGACGGACCTTTCCCCGCTGCAGTCCAATCGCTCAGTGGTTGCAACCGGCTCTTTCACCAATAATAACACGATGCAACACGTAGGCGGCATCCTTTGGCAAGACAATGACCGCAACCTGTACGTCTCGGTCATGAACAACGGTCAAATTGCTTCCACTTCGCCGGCCGGCGCACTGCCCGCCGACTGGACCGTCGTTGGAGCGGATTTGAACGGCTGGATTTTTCTCCGAAACACTGTCACCGGCGGGGTACGCGTCTGGGTATTGCAGGTCGGGAGTGCACAGTGCGCAGCAGCTTCACCGACGTTCGCGACCGGTGGGACGGGTTCCGAGTGTGGGCCAGACCCGACAATCGCCATCACAGCGGACATCGGTTCGATGCCGCACAACTGGTCGATTGCCGGCATCGGCGACTTTGACCGCGACGGATATTCCGACATTCTCTGGCGTGATCACTTGGGCAACGTCAGGATCTGGCTGCTGGGGACGACGCCCAATTCTCTCAATATCCGCTCGTCCGCAGACCTGGGCAATGTGCCGCTCAACTGGTCGATCGTGCAAACCGGCGATTACAACGGCGACGGCTTCTCTGATATCCTGTGGGAGGACGACACCGGCAATCTTAAAGCGTGGTTCATGCAGGGCACCACTGTTGCCAAGACGCAGATATTGGGCAAGATCGGGCTGAAATGGACTGTTCAATCTCTGAACGATCAATAAGTCGAACCGCGTGGCGCCGATCCTGCACGGCTGATTGGTGCTCACGGCTGATCCCGACTGGATCGCGCGACCGAAAGGGAGCCTGCTTAGCCTGAAGAGGCGCGGAGCGGCGACAGAGGAAATCGCGAAATGGAGCTGAGGGCACAAACCATTGAATCGTTTGTCGGCGAGGCGATGGACGAGGCGCGGATGGGGCCGCTCCATTGGCGCCTCTTGGCATTGGTCGCGGCCGGCTATTTCTTCGACGTGCTCGATTTCACGATTTTCGGGGCGCTCGTACCCGACCTCATCCGCAGCGGCTTTGTGACCCAGCAACAGGTGCCGTGGATCGGCAGCATCACGCTCCTCGGCCTGTTTATCGGCACACTCGGCCAGGGCGAATTCACCGACCGGTTCGGCCGCAAGGCGGTCTACCAGTTCAATCTGTTGCTGTTTGGCGTTGCGACGATCCTCGCCGCGTTGCCGCCGATCCCGAGCATCGGGTTCGAGCCGGGCCTCGGCTGGCTGCTGACGTTTCGCTTTCTCGCCGGGGTCGGGCTCGGCGCCGAGCAGCCATTGTGTTTTTCGTATACCGCCGAATATGCGCCGAAGCGCATCCGCGGCCGCGTCATTGCGCTGATGCAGTTCATCGGCGGCGCCTGGCCATGGCCGGTCGGTGTTTTGCTGACATTGGCGTTGCGCGACCGGGTCGGCTGGCGCGGCATCTGGATCATCATCGGCATCGGCGCATTGATCGTTTTCCTGTTGCGCTTTTCGTTGCCGGAATCGCCGCGCTGGCTGGCGACCCACGGCCAGGGACAGCGGGCGCTCGACCTGCTGCAGCGCATGGGCCTGCGCACCGTCCCCCTCGAAACCCTGTCGACCGACGCGGCGAGCCGCGCCCGCCGCGATCCAATCGCGACCGTGTTCCGCGATTATCCCGGGCGCGTCATCGCAGGAATGATCTGCTTCTTTGCGTTCTTCAGCATCGCGCTCGGGCTCGGCGCGTGGCTGCCCAACATCCTCGCCGAGCGCGGCTTCACGATCGCCAAGTCGCTGAACTCGATCTTCTGGATGACGCTCGCCTTCCCGTGCGCCAGCGCCTTTATGATGTACGCATTGGAGCGCTTTGGCCGCAAACCGACCGCGGTCATCGCCTTCATTCTCACGGGCGTGTTCGGATTGCTGTGGGCCAATGCGTCGAGCGAAGCCATGGTGCTGGCAATCGGGTTCTGCATGATCTTCTGCACGCAGGTGGCGGGCAACTCCTCGCAGA
>JAFASL010000035.1 GCA_019244535.1 Alphaproteobacteria bacterium | reverse complement strand
AGACGATGCGGCCGGGGGGCGAGGGGATCAGCCGCAGCACCGAAAGCGCAGTGACGCTCTTGCCGCAGCCACTTTCGCCGACAATCGCGAGCGTCTCGCCGGGGAAGACGTGCAAGGATACGCCGTCGACGGCGCGCACCACCCCGTCGCGAGTAAAGAACCAAGTCCGGAGCTCGGCAATATCGAGAATTCTTTCGAGCTTGGCGGCCGGCGCCTTCAGCGCCGTCGGGACATAGGCCGCAATGGTCTCGGGCATGCCCTACATGCGCCGTGCAAGGCGCGGGTCGAGCGCATCGCGCAATCCGTCGCCGAGCAGATTGATTGCAAGCACGGTGATCGACAGGAAGGCGCCCGGGATCAGCACGATGTAATAGGCGACCTGAAAGAGGCTCCGCCCCTCCGCCATGATGTTTCCCCAGCTCGGGATATTGGGCGGCGTACCGGCGCCGAGAAAGGACAGGATCGCCTCGACGATCATAGCCGAGGCGGCGACAAATGTGCCTTGCACGAGGAGCGGCGGCAGGGTGTTGGGGAGAATATGCCGCCACAGAATGCGGACGAACCCGGTGCCGCTGGCATGAGCGGCCTCGACAAAAGGCAGCTCGCGCAATGACAGCACGACGCCGCGGACGAGCCGCGTGACGCGCGGCACCTCGGCAACGGTGATTGCGAAGATGACGTTTTCGATGCTGGCCCGCGTCAATGCCATCAGCGCGATCGCAATCAGGATCGCCGGGATCGACATCAGCCCGTCCATGATCCGCATCACGACCGCGTCGGTCCACCGGCTGAAACCGGTGACCAAACCGATGGCCAGTCCCAGCGCCGTGCTCAACAGCGCGACACTCAACCCGACGGTCAGCGATATGCGCGCGCCGTAGATCGTACGGCTGTATACGTCGCGACCCAGCATGTCGGTGCCGAACCAGTATTGCGCCGACGGCCAGCGCAACCGCCGGACGGGCGACAATGCCTGCGGATCGACGGTGCCGAGATAAGGGGCAAAGATTGCCATCAGCGCCATCAAACCGAGCAGGGCTGCGCCGATCACGATTGTCGGGTGGCGGCGGATATAGTCCGAGGGCCCGCGTCTTCGCACCCGGGGGGCGGCGAGGGCAGCGAGCTCAGTGGGCACTGCGGTCATTGTGGCGCCGCTCCTAATAGCGGATGCGCGGATCGAGAAAGGTGTAGCTGAGGTCGACCAGGAGGTTGATCAGCACATAAGCGGCGGCAAAGACCAGGATGATCCCCTGAATGATCGGATAGTCGCGGCGCAGGATAGCATCGACGGTCAGACGGCCGAGCCCAGGGATTGCAAATACCGTCTCAGTGACAACTACACCCGAGATCAGCGAGGCCACCCCGATGCCGATGATCGTCGCGATCGGCACGGCCGCATTCTTCAGCGCGTGACGGATCAGCACCTTGTCGTTCGCCAGCCCTTTGGCTTGCGCGGTGCGGATGTAGTCCTGGGCGAGGACATCGAGCATGCTGGCGCGCGTCATCCGCGCGATCAGCGCGGTGAAGACCATGCCCAGCGCGAGCGTCGGCATCACAATGTGCGACAGAAACGGCCAAAGACCGCCGCCGATCGTGACAAAGCCTTGTACCGGCAGAAGATCGGTCGAAATCGCAAACACGTAGATCAGCAGATAGGCGAGTACGAAAACCGGTACAGAGAAACCCAGCACCGCAAAAACCATCACGACGCGGTCGATCCACGAGCCGGCCTTCCATGCGGCAAGCACCCCCATTGGGATCGCGGCGACGATCGAGAATATCAGGGTTGAGATCGTCAAGGTGAGGGTGGGCTCGATCCGTTGGGCGATCAATTTGGAGACCGGAAGGTTGGTGAAGATCGAGATGCCGAGGTCACCGTGTAGCAGAGCCCAGACCCAGGTGCCGAATTGTATGTAGAGCGGTTGGTCAAGCCCCAGCTTCTGACGAATACGGGCAATATCGTCCGCGGTCGCCGTGTCGCCGGCGATGATTGCGGCGGGGTCGCCCGGGCTCAGATGCAGCAGCGAGAAGACGAACAGCGCGACTACCACCGTGACCGGGATCGTCGCGAGGATGCGCCTGATGATGTAAGCGAACTCGGATCAC
>JAFASL010000774.1 GCA_019244535.1 Alphaproteobacteria bacterium | reverse complement strand
GTATCGAATCGGTCGAAGGTTCCCAATCCGCCATCGGTCCATTCTCACAAACAAAGGGGCCGGTCGACACGGCCCCTTCGGCTATAGCATGTCGTCACGACGCATAGATGGGGTGGTAAATAAAAATCGGTATTTGCTGGAGGGCCGGAGCGAAATTACCGTACCTGAAAGCGCAGTGCCTCCAGGAGAAAACAATGGAAATCGGGGTCTATCATGAGTTCCACTGCCGGCCGGACGAGACCGCGGCAGCGGCGTTCGAGGAGGCGCTGGAACAAATCGAAGCCGCGGACCGCTGGGGGCTCGACGCGATCTGGCTCGCCGAAATCCACCAGCAGCCGCGCCGCTCCGTATTGGCTGCGCCGCTTACTGTCGCCGCAGCGATTGCCGCGCGAACACGGCGCATCAAGATCGGCACCGGCGTGCAGGTCCTGCCGCTCTGCCATCCGCTGCGGCTTGCCGAAGAGACCGCGACGATCGACCAGATCAGCAAGGGCCGATTGCTGTTTGGCGTCGGGCGCAGCGGCAATCCGCGATCCTATGTCGCGTATGGCGTGCCCTATTCGGAGAGCCGGGAGCGGTTTCTCGAAACGCTCGAAATCGTCAAGCAGGCGTGGTCGCAACCGACGTTTTCATACGAGGGGAAATACTACAGCTTCAACAACGCCTCTGCGGTACCAAGGCCATATCAGCAGCCGTTTCCGCCGATCCGCGTCGCGGCCGCCAGCGAGGAGACGTTTCCCTCGCTTGGTGAGGCCGGGTATCCGATCTTTGTCGCAGTCCGCAGCGGCTCGCTGTCGGGGCTGGCGCCGGACCTCGCGGCTTATCGCAAGGCGTACCGCGAGGCCGGTCATCCAGGCGAGGGCGAGGTTTATCTGCGGCTGACCCTGCACATCGCGGATACCGGCCGGCAGGCGCGGGAAGAGGCCGAAGAGAGCATCATGTCCGGCTACCGCACTTTGAGCACGCGGCTCGAAAATTCGCCCAACCGCCGCCGCGCCGCCGAAGCGAAGGAGGTGCGGACGATCACCTATGAAGAAGTCATGCGCGACAAAGTCATCATCGGCGGTCCGGAAAGCGTCGCCGATAGGCTCCAGCAACTGCATGACGAACTTGGATTGAACGGCATCCTGGCAGAGTTGAACTTTGGCGCGCTGATCCCGCCGACGGCGATGACCCGCTCCTTGCAATTGCTCTGCGAAAAGGTGATGCCGCGTCTGCGATAGGTTACGCGCCGAGCAGGCTTGCAACGAAACGCAGCGAGGCTGCTATCAGGAACAGGCCGAAGCCGATCTCCAGCCGGCGCCTCGGCAGCGCGTGGGCCAGGCGAGCGCCGAGCGGTGCGATCCAGCTCGAGATGGGTGCGATCAAAGCGACGCCGATGACCGAAATGAAACCGATCGACAACGGCGGCAAGGCCGCTTGATGCGATAGGCCGGCTATGAGGTAACCGAGCGTCCCCGCGATCGTGATCGGGACGCCGAGGCCGGCAGAGGTCGCAACTGCGTTGTGGATCGGCACGCCATAGAGCGTCATGACCATCGTCGCGAGCGAGCCGCCGCTGATCCCCATCAGCGACGATGCGAGGCCGACTAAGAAGCCGTACCCAACCATCGCGGCCGGTCCCGGCAGGCTGCGGCCGATGATCCAGGTTTCGCGGCCGATAAGAAGCTTGGCTGCGATAACGCCGGCAATCACGACGAACGCCAGCTCGAACACCTCCGCGGGGGCGAAAGCCGCGGCGACCGACCCAACCCCGACGCCGATCACTGCCGGCAGGGCCCATGATCGCAGCACCGGCCCGACGACAAGACCCTTCGCGCGATGAGCACGATACGAGCGGATCGTCGTGGGCACGATGATAGCGAGGGAGGTTCCGACGCATAGTTGCATACGGACCTCCTCTGGGACACCGAGAAGCCGGAACACCTCGAACAGCACCGGAACAACGACTGCACCGCCGCCGACGCCAAACAATCCGGCAAGCAGGCCGGTGATGACGCCGGCGGCCATCACCGCAAGCGCGAGCGAGATCAGCTCTGCGAGCGGCACCCCCGCCATGTCTCAATCGCGACCATAGCGGCGCAGCGCCTCCGTCAGTTCGGCGATGCTGCGCCAGTCCTCGCAGCGATCGATCGCCTCCTCGACGCTGCTCACCCCCTCGGGATGCAGGACGACGCCCGCAAGCTCGCGGAACTTGTCGCGGATCTCGGATTCGCCAAAGGGCTGCTGAAAATCGCCCCGGTGGCTCTCGCGGGAATGAGTGGTTTGTCGCCCGTCGGTCAAAATCATCGTGAGACGGGCCGGCCGCAGCCGGGGCGCCAGCGCGGTCATCTCGGGGTCTTCGGTCACGTGCACGCGGTGGCGGAGCGCCGCGATGCCCGGGTCCTGCAAGGCGGTGTCGTCCAGCGCCGCATAGCCGGCGCCGCCCCGCACGACCATCGCCGCGGCGGCGTGCGGAAGGGAATATTTGGACGCGAAATAGTTCGGCGGATCGGGGGTGCACATGACCGAGGTAAAACGGTAGGTCGCGATGTCGATGTGCGCGACCTCCTCGGGGCGGGGCCGTAATGCTGCTAATGCTTCCTGAAGGCAATCGAGCGCCGGGTGGATCGGATTGCAGCACGCGTAGAGCCGGAAATAATTGCGCGTGATGTGCCAGACCGCGCCCAGGTCATCGAGGATGTGTTGTGCTGAGAACGCCGCTCCGACAAGCTCGCCGAGCGACTGTTCGATCGCGTCTTCCTGCGCCTCGAAGCCGGCGCGGGCCAGTTCGGGCGCGAGCGCCGCGGCGAAACCGCTCATTCCCCCGGCGACGTTGAGGGCCGTGGCGCCGGCTACGGCGTTGGTATAGCTCGGGGTCAGCAGCAGGGTTGTCGCAATGCGCATCGCTCGGCTGATCCCCGCCGCATCGAGCCCGTGGAGCCGCGCTCCTGCAGCAGCAGCGGCAAGCAGCGACACCTGGCCGTTCTGATGCGCGAGCGGGCGCGGCGTGAAGCCGCCAGCCAGCCGCGCGGCGACATCATAACCGAGGATCAGCGCGGCGAGCATGTCGCGCCCAGAGCTGCCGAGCCGCTCGGCGACGGCCAATACCCCCGGTAACACCTGCATTGCCGCTTGGCCCGACACGAACCGCAGCCCCTCGCACAGCTCGATCGACCGCCCGGCGATGCCGTTCAACAGCGCCGCAGTGCGCGGGTCATGACGAGGCCAGCCGCGGGCGAAAACAGTGGCGCCGGTGCCCGCGGTCCCATTTAGGCGCTCTCGCAACCCCTGCACCTCGGGGCGTTCCGAGCCGGCGAGGACGACGCCCAATGTGTCGAGTAGCACGAGCTTCGCGTGCCGCCGCACAGGTTCGTCGTGAATATCTTCCCACCGGGTTTGTGCGACAAATTCCGCTAACGTTTCGATCTGCTGGCCCATTAACTCCCCTACTCCAGATCTGCCTACTGGCCCTTCTCCGCCCTTTGGGGGGAGAGGGAGGGGGCCCGACCCGCAGGGTTGGGAGGGTGAGGTGGGTGGTGCTGCGGCTCAGCCCCCATTGGCCTCCCTCACCCTACCCTCTCCCCGGGCCGGCGGGGGAGAGGGTAAAGAAATGCTGACAGTCTCTACGCACGACACGCCCACGGGTGATACGCTCGCATCCGGCGCATCCGAGAGAGGCAAACACATGGCCGTAGTCGAAACCGAACGCCACGGGCAGATCCTTGTCGTGCGCATGAACCGGCCGGAGCGCCTCAACGCTCTCAGCCACGAAATGCGCACGCGGCTCGCGGAGACCTGGACGGAGTTCCGCCGCGACAACGAACTCGAAGTCGCGATCTTTACCGGCGCGGGCCGCGCGTTTTGCGCGGGCGAGGACATGAAGGAGTCGCTGCAGCACGGCGCCCCCGGCGGGCGGCGGCCTGCGATCGAAGACCCCTTTATGTCCGGCGCTTTGGAAAAACCGGTTATCGCCGCGGTCAACGGCTACGCCATGGGCGGCGGCTTTATGCTGGTCGAGCGTACCGATCTGCGGGTCGCGGCGCGGGGGGCGGTCTTCGAGGTGTCGGAGGCAAAGCGCTGGCTGCTCGGCGGCTTCAATCACGGGCACATCGCCAACCTGCCCTATCCGATCGCGATGGAGATGGCGCTCGGGTTCCGTTTTACTGCGGAGCGCTTCTACGAGATCGGATTTCTCAACCGGTTAGTGGATGCCGACCAGTTGATCCCAAGCGCGCTCGCGATGGCCGAACACCTGTTGACCCTGCCGCCGGCCTCGCGCGTCAACACGGTTCACATGATGCGGCAGATGCGCCCGGCTCCGTCCGCGGACCAGCACCGTCTTGCCGCGGCATTGAAAGAGCACGGCGCCAAGAGCGATCTGATCGAGTCGCGCGCCGCCTTCGCCGAAAAACGCCGGCCCCGATTTAAGGGATGGGACGATCCGGAAGACCGCTACCGGCTGCCTTCGCTCGACAAGATTGAGGGCTGACCACTGCTGTCATTGCGGGGAGCCGGAGGCGACGACGCAAGCTCGTCCGGACAGCGCATCACGGCACCAGATGCTTCGCTCCGCTCGCAATGACTTCCAGCGCCTGCATCAAACCGTTCGTTCGGTCGCGAATGAAGCGGCCTCGACCAGCGCACGCCGCTCCGGTCCGTCCGGGAATACCGAGAGCGCGTCGATTGCATTCGCGGCATAGCCGCGCGCACGGACGAGTGTTTCCGCGAGCGCGCCATGCTGCGCCATCAGCGCAATTGCGCGATCGAGATCACCGGCGCGCTGATCCATCTCTTCAAGCGCGCGGCGCCAGAAAATCCGCTCTTCGTCGTTCCCGCGCGAGAACGAGAGGAGGATCGGCAGCGTAACCTTGCCGTCGCGGAAGTCGTCGCCGATGCATTTGCCAAGCTCGGTCTGCCGCGCCGAAAAATCGAGCATGTCGTCGACCAGCTGGAACGCCGTTCCGAGGTCCCGGCCAAACCGGTCCAACGCGGTCTCCTCCCGCGGCGGCCGTTCAGCGACTACTGCGCCAATGCGGCTCGCCGCTGCGAACAGCTCGGCGGTCTTTGCCTGGATCACTTCGAGATACGACGCCTCCGTCGTCTGCAGGTTGTTTTGCGTCATCAGCTGCAGCACCTCGCCTTCCGCGATGACCGAGGAGGCGCGCGACAGGATCTCCAAAATCCGCAACGACCCGTCCGCCACCATCAGCTCAAAGGAGCGGCTGAACAGAAAATCGCCTACCAGGATCGCCGGCTTGTTGCCCCATAGGGCATTGGCGGTATCGCGGCCGCGCCGCAGGTCGCTCGCATCCACGACATCGTCGTGCAACAAGGTCGCGGTATGGATGAACTCGACAGCGGCCGCCAGCGCGACGTGTCGGGTGCCTTCGTATCCGCACAGACGGGCGCAACCGAGCGTAAGCATCGGGCGCAGACGCTTGCCGCCGCTCGCAATGATATGCCCGGCGAGCTGCGGGATCAGCGCCACCGGGCTCTGCATGCGCTCGAGGATGAGCCGGTTGACGCATTCGAGGTCGCTTGCGAGCAGTCGGAAGAGCGGGTCGAGCGAGGGTTTGTGCACCGCCTCCACTTGATCGACACCCGCTAAGAGCGGCACTAAAATCTCCTGCCTGTTCCGGTCGAATCCACCGATCGGCTTGACGCACTTGAATGCGGGCGAGCATAGATTGGCCGGAAGTCCGGTCAAGGGCTGCGCCCTCGTATACCGATCACAGCCGCGCGAAACTGAGCGTCATGAAGGAGCTGCTGCGAACCAACGATCCCGTTCGCCTGTCGTTCCTGCAGTCCCTGCTAAAGGATTGCGGGATCGAGAGCCTTGTTCTCGACCACCATACGAGCTTGGTCGAGGGCAGTATCGGTGCGATCCCGCGCCGGCTGATGGTCGCACGACGCGACTATCTGCGCGCCTGTTCGGTCCTCTCAGCGGCCGACGAGGCGCTGCAATGAGCCAGATCCCGGCGGAGGAACCCGCCCTCACTGAGGATCGCCTGCTCGGCGGCCGGATTCGCCTCAAGCAGCCCGCGGCCGGATATCGCGTGGCCATCGATCCGGTGTTCCTCGCCGCGGCGGTGCCTGCCGAACCGCATCAACTGGTCCTCGATGTCGGCTGCGGAGCGGGCGCCGCCATGCTGTGTCTTGCCGCGCGCGTGCCTCATTCGCGCCTCGTCGGTCTCGAGATGCAGCGCGATCTTGTCCGCCTCGCGGGCGACAACATCATCCTGAACGGGCTCGAGGCGCGCGCCTCGGTGATGATCGGAGATTTGCTGCATCCGCCGCCGCGGCTGTCTCCCGGCGCATTCGACCACGTGATGGCAAATCCGCCTTTCCATCAGCGCGGCCAGGGCGAGCTGGTCGCGGCATCCGCATCCGGAAAATCGGCTGCCACGATTGAAGGAGACGCCGATTTGGCGGACTGGGTGCGGTTCTCGCTCGCAATGGTCCGCTCAAAAGGCACCGTGACATTCATCCACCGCGCCGACCGCATCGATGGGCTGCTCGGCCAAATCGCCGGGCGGGCGGGCGAAGTCGTGGTTTTCCCTCTGTGGCCGGGCCAAGGACGCGCGGCGAGCCGAATTCTGGTCCGTGCGCGTAAGCAGGTCGCCGCACCGGCGCGGCTCGCCGCCGGGCTGGTGCTGCACGAACCCGATGGCCGCCCCTCGGCCGCTGCTGACGGCGTGTTGCGCGAAGGCAGAGGGCTCGATTTTTGATGGCGGTGGCCGCCGCTCCTGCGAACCCCCATCTGGCATAGCATGAGCCTGCGCGACCAACTCAATCTGGACCGGCTGTGGCGCCGCCGTCCGGTCGTTTCGGTGCTGCGTTTCGAGGGTGTCATCATGCCGCGCCCGCGGCGCGGCGGTTTATCATTGGCGAGTCACGCGGCAGCGATCGAGAAGGCATTTCGCGCGCCGGGGCTCGTCGCCGTCGCGATTGTCGTCAATTCGCCGGGCGGTTCGCCGGTGCAGTCGGCGCTCCTCTGCCGCCGCATCCGTCAGCTCGCCGAGGAAAAGCGGATCCCGGTGATTGCCTTCGCCGAAGATGTAGCGGCGTCCGGCGGATATTGGCTGGCGCTCGCCGGTGATGAAATCTTCACCGAAGAAACATCGTTGATCGGCTCGATCGGCGTGATCAGCGCCGGCTTTGGGTTTTACCAGCTGCTTGGGCGGCTCGGTGTCGAGCGCCGCCTCCACACTGCCGGCGAACGCAAATCACTGCTCGACCCATTTATGCCGGAAGACCCGTCCGACGTCGCCCGCCTGGAGACACTGCAACAAGATATCCATCACGCCTTCAAGGAGCATGTGCGCCGTCGACGGGCCGGCAAGATCGACGAGGCGGATGACAGCCTGTTTTCGGGCGACGTTTTGACCGGGCGTATGGCAATGGACCGCGGCCTGGTCGACGGCATTGGCAAGCTGCGCTCGGTGATGCGGGCACGGTATGGCGACAAGGTCAGGCTGCGCCCGATCGCCGCCGACAGGCGCAGGCTGCCTTTTCTGAGCCGATTGCCGTTCGTCAGCCGCGAGCCGGTATCGCTCATCTCCGAACTCGCCGACTGGCTGGAAGGGCGACTTTTATGGGCCAGGTTCGGGCTGTGATGTTCGCGTTGCCGAAGCTTGTAATTCTCATTCTGGTGATGGCCGCAGTATGGATCGGCTATCGCTGGCTCAACGGTCCAGCGCGCGAGCTGCCGCGGCGCCGGCCGCCGCCCCCGCGTCCGTCGCTTCACGCCGAAGATCTTGCGGCGTGCGGGGTTTGCGGCGCCTATGTCGCGGCGGGCGCGCCCGGCTGCGGTAGATCCGGTTGCCCGCGACCGCGCTGAACCGCCGCGCCGAGAGCGGGCCTTGAGCTTCCAGTCGCTCATTTTCGACCTGCAGAGTTTCTGGGCGAAGCAGGGATGCGTGATCCTGCAGCCCTATGACGTCGAGGTCGGAGCCGGTACCTTCCATCCGGCGACTGCGCTGCGCGCGCTGGGGCGCGAACCCTGGCGCGCCGCCTATGTGCAACCCTCGCGCCGCCCGACCGATGGCCGCTATGGCGAGAACCCCAACCGGCTGCAGCATTTCTATCAATTTCAGGTGATCCTGAAGCCGGCGCCTGCGGAAAGTCAGGATCTTTACCTGGCGAGCCTCGCAGCGATCGGCATCGACACGAAGCTGCACGATCTTCGTTTTGTCGAAGACGATTGGGAAAGCCCGACCCTGGGCGCCTGGGGTCTCGGCTGGGAGGTTTGGCTCGACGGGATGGAGGTCAGCCAGTTCACCTATTTCCAGCAAGTCGGCGGCATCGATTGCGACCCGGTTTCGACGGAGCTGACCTATGGGGTCGAACGGCTGGCGATGTTTGTTCAGGGCGTCGAAAGCGTCTTTGAACTCGATTACAACGGTGCGCCCGGCGCCGAGAGGATGACTTACGGCGATGTCTTCCAGCGCGCTGAGCGAGAGTTCTCCGCCTACAATTTCGAACTCGCCGATACGGCCCGTCTCGCCGCTCATTTCGCCGATGCCGAAGAAGAATGCCGTCGACTCGTCGATCGCCGTCTGGCGCTGCCAGCTTATGATCAGTGCCTGAAGGCGAGCCACTTGTTCAATCTGCTCGACGCTCGCGGCGCAGTCAGCGTCACCGAGCGTGCCGCATACATCCTGCGCGTTCGAGCACTCGCCAAGGCGTGCTGCGAGACTTGGCTCGCCGGGTTTCAATGACTGAAAATTGCTCGTTGATTGAGCGGGGCGCGCGAGGTGAGTTGCTGCTCGAACTGCTGTCGGAGGAGATCCCGGCGGGCATGCAGGGGCGCGCTATTGCGGAGCTTGTCGGCCTGTTGCGCGACAAGCTCTCTGCTGCCGAGGTCCCAGCGGCCGAGTTGCGCGGCTACGTGACGCCCCGTCGCCTCACAGTGATAGCGAAGGGGATACCTTCGGCACAGCCGGACCGATCCGAGGAGCGGCGCGGGCCCCGGCTCGGGGCGCCGGCTACGGCGATCGAGGGTTTTCTGCGCTCTGCCGGCATCGCGTCGATCGAGGAATGCGAGGTCCGCGACACGGGCCGGGGCGAATTCTACTTCGCGACGGTGAACCGTCCCGGCCGGCCGGCCGCCGAGGTATTGCCGGCGCTCGTGATGTCGGCGGCCGTCGAACTGCCGTGGGCCAAATCGATGCGCTACCCGGCCTCCTCACTGCGCTGGGTTCGGCCGCTGACCTCTGTCGTTTGTCTGTTCGAGGGAGAGATCGTGACCCTGCCGCTCGATCGGGTTCCGGTCGGACGGACCACTCGAGGTCACCGTTTCCTTTCATCGGGTGAGATTTGCGTCGGCAGTGCAGCCGAGTATTTGGAATGCCTCGGCAAGGCTTGCGTCGTCGTCGATCAGCATAGCCGCAAACAGGCGATCCGGCAGGATCTCGAAGCCCTCGCTGAGCGTGAGAGCCTTACTGTGAAGCCCGATCCCGGGCTGCTTGATGAGGTCACTGGCCTTGCCGAGTTTCCGGTTGTGCTCGCCGGTGCGATCGACCGCCAATACATGGATTTGCCGCCGGAAGTTCTGGCGACAGCCATGCGCACTCACCAGAGATATTTCTCGTGTCTGCAATCTGATGGCACGCCGGCGCCGCGTTTCCTGTTTGTCGCCGACAACATTGCGGCGGATCACGGCAAGACGATCATTGCGGGTAATGAGCGGGTATTGCGGGCGCGGCTCGCGGATGCGAGATTTTTCTGGGACCAGGATCGCCGCATCCCGCTGGCAAGCCGCGTGGAGACCCTGTCGCAGCGGGTATTTCATGCCAAGCTCGGCAGCCTCTACGACAAGACGCTGCGAATGGAGCACCTCGCCGAGTTTCTGGCGGATTTCGTGCCGGGTGCCGATCGGGAACGAGCGCGCCGCGCGGCACGGCTCGCCAAGGCCGACCTGTCTACCGGGATGGTTGGCGAATTCCCGGAGCTGCAAGGGGTTATGGGCCGATATTACGCACTGCATAATGGGGAGCACCCGGCGGTCGCCGATGCAATCGCCGAGTACTATCGGCCCGCGGGACCGAACGATCAGTGCCCGACCGCGCCGCTCAGTGTCGTCGCTGCATTGGCCGACAGGATCGATTCGCTTGTCGCCTTCTTTGCAATCGGCGAGAAGCCGACGGGCTCACGCGATCCTTTTGCGCTGCGCCGGGCGGCGCTGGGCATAATCCGCCTGATCGTCGAAAACAGTTTGCGCGTGCCCCTCGCAGTTGCCTTTCAGGAAGCCCGCGCGACGCTAGCCCCAGACTTTGCAGACCCGGCCAGCGAGCTGCTCGATTTTATTGCAGAGCGACTCCGCGTCCATCTTCGTCAGCAGGGCATCGGCCACGACCTCATTGCCGCGGTCTTCGAGCGGGGCGGCAAGCGTGAGGACGATCTCGTCCGGCTGCTCGCGCGCGTTGCCGCGCTGCGGAAGTTTCTCGGCTCGGAAGACGGGGCGAATTTGCTGACCGCGTTTCGCCGTGCCTCGAACATCGTCGCCATTGAGGAGCGCAGGGACGACCGCAGCTACGGCGGCAACATCGATCCGACATTGCTGCAGCAGCCAGAGGAGCGGGTGCTCGCCGAATGCCTCACCGAAGTGGATGAACGCGCGGGAACTTTCCTGCGGTGCGAACGGTTCGAAACGGCGATGTCTGAATTGGCGCGGCTGCGGCGCCCGGTTGACGATTTCTTCGACAAAGTCACTGTCAATTGCGATGCGCCGGCACTTAGGGAAAATCGGCTGCGCTTGTTGTCGTGCATCCGGACGACCCTGAACCGGGTTGCCGATTTTTCGCGGATTGAGGGATGAGCGGCGGATGACGAAGTGGGTCTACCGGTTCGGCGACGGCTCCGCCGAAGGCCGCGCCGACATGAAAGACCTGTTGGGCGGCAAGGGCGCCGGTCTCGCCGAGATGAGCAATCTCGGCCTGCCGGTACCGCCCGGGTTCACGATTACGACTGAAGTCTGCACCTACTTTTATGCGCACGACAAATCCTATCCCGGCGATTTGCGCGACCAGGTGGCCGACGGCCTCGCCGCGCTCGAGCGCTCGCTCGGCGCGCGGTTCGGGGATGCGAATAATCCGCTGCTGGTGTCTGTGCGCTCGGGGGCTCGGGTGTCCATGCCCGGCATGATGGATACCGTCCTCAATCTCGGCCTCAACGACCAGGCGGTCATTGGGCTAGCGCGAAAGAGCAATGACGAGCGGTTCGCCTATGACAGCTACCGCCGCTTTATCCAGATGTATGGCCAGGTCGTGCTCGGCATCGACCATCATCATTTCGAGGAGCTGATCGAAAACCACAAGCTGGAGGCCGGCGCCAGTCTCGATACCGAGCTCTCGGCCGAGGACTGGAAAGTCGTCGTCGCGGGCTTCAAGGATGTCGTGTCCCAGGAATACGGCCACCCCTTTCCGCAGCACCCCGAAGAACAACTCTGGGGAGCCATCGGTGCAGTCTTCGGTTCCTGGATGAACCCGCGCGCAATCACATATCGCCGCCTCCACGACATCCCCGCCGATTGGGGCACGGCGGTCAATGTCCAGGCGATGGTGTTCGGCAATATGGGGCCGGATTGCGCGACCGGCGTCGCGTTTACTCGTGACCCGTCTACCGGCGCCAACACCTTTTACGGCGAATACCTCGTCAATGCGCAGGGCGAGGATGTCGTCGCCGGGATCCGCACCCCGCAGCATCTGACAATCGCCGGTAAGGAGGCCAACAACTCGGCTTTGCCGGCAATGGAAGAGGTGATGCCGGAGGTGCTGAGCGAACTCTACAAAGTGCGCCGGACACTGGAAGATCACTACCGCGACATGCAGGACGTCGAGTTCACGGTTCAGCGCAATAAATTGTGGATGCTGCAGACGCGCACCGGCAAGCGCACCGCGCAGGCTGCACTAAAGATCGCCGTGTCGCTGGTGGAGGAGGGAGTAATCGACCGCGAGGAGGCGATCCGGCGGATCGAGCCGGCTTCGCTCGACCAGTTGCTGCATCCGACCTTGGATCCCAACGCGAAAGCGACGATTCTCGCCCGCGGACTTCCGGCATCGCCGGGCGCCGCCTCCGGCAAGGTCGTCTTTTCCGCCGAGGAGGCCGAGTCGCTCGCGGTGCGTGGCGAAGCGGTGATTCTCGTCCGCATAGAGACGAGCCCGGAGGACATCCACGGCATGCATGCCGCCAAGGGCGTCCTCACGACCCGCGGCGGAATGACCAGCCATGCCGCGGTGGTGGCACGTGGCATGGGGCGGCCTTGCGTCGCCGGTGCCGGCGATGTGCGGATCGATTACGACACGGGCACGATGGCCGCGCCCGACATGGTGGTCAAAGCAGGAGAGATCATCACGATCGACGGCTCCACCGGCGAGGTGATGGCCGGTGAGGTGCCGACGATCCAGCCGGAGCTGTCGGGCGATTTCGCGACATTGATGGGTTGGGCCGACGCGATGCGCCGTCTCAAGATCCGCGCCAATGCCGAAACCGTGATCGATGCACGGACCGCCCGTCGTTTCGGCGCCGAAGGCATCGGGCTCAGCCGCACCGAACACATGTTCTTTGAAGCCGACCGCATCGGCGCGATGCGCCGCGTGATCATGGCCGACGACGAGGCCGGACGCCGCGCCGGGCTCGCCGAACTGCTCCCGATCCAGCGCGAGGATTTCACCCAAATCTTCCGGATTATGAAGGGATTGCCGGTGACGATCCGCCTTCTCGATCCTCCGCTGCACGAATTCCTGCCAAAGACTGAGGCGGAGTTCGCCGAAATGGCACGGCTTACCGGCCGGGACGTGGCTGCGATTCGCCATCGCGTCCTGGCGCTGCACGAGACCAATCCGATGCTCGGCCACCGCGGCTGCCGGCTCGGGATCACTTACCCCGAGATTTATGAGATGCAGGTGACAGCGATCTTCGAGGCCGCCGTCGCCGTGGTCAAACACATGGACGAGGCGGTCGAACCAGAAATCATGGTGCCGCTGATCGCGACAAAGAGGGAATTCGATATTCTGAAGGCGATGATCGACCGTATCGGACGGGAAATCATGGCACGAGAGGGCGCAGCCGTGCCTTACCTCGTCGGCACGATGATCGAGCTGCCGCGGGCCGCGCTGCTCGCGGGCGAGATCGCCAAAACGGCGGAATTCTTCAGCTTCGGCACCAACGATTTGACTCAGACCGTCTTCGGCCTGTCGCGCGACGACGCGGCGCCCTTTGTCGGAACGTACCAGAGGCTCGGAATCTTCGAGCACGATCCGTTCATCACTCTCGATGTAACTGGGGTCGGTGAGCTGGTGCGCATTGCCGCCGAGCGCGGCCGCGCCGCCCGGCAAAACCTGAAGCTTGGCATTTGCGGCGAGCATGGCGGGGATCCGGCTTCGATCGCATTCTGCGATGAGATCGGGCTCGACTATGTCTCGTGCTCGCCCTACCGCGTGCCGATCGCCCGCCTTGCGGCGGCGCAAGCTGTGCTGCCGAGCGGGTCGGGGAGCGGTACTGCGTGACTGCGAAGGTTCCGGCAATCTGTCTCTTGGCGTTGTGCGGCATCGCAAATGCGGCTGCGCAGACGAAAGTGCTGCCGGCGCCGCTGTCGCCTCCGACGATTTACTCCGCCCCGACCCCTGCCCCGCTGGCGCCGCCGATCAACCCCGGCCCGGCTGTCGTGCCGCCAGCCGGGCTCTCACCCCTGCTGACCGAGCCCGGACCCGTATATCCGGCACCCGAGAGGGCAATGCCGGCCTACCCGTCGCCGCAACTCCCGGGTCCCACGGGCCAGCAGAACATGCAGTCTTACCGCAACAATTTGCTCGATCAGCAATGGCAGCTCGAGCGCAGCGGCGTCAGCCCGAGCAGCGAACGCGGCCGCGAAGTCCAGCAGCAGCTGAACCAGCCGAGCCAGCGCTGACAACCAATCACTCGGCGTTCAGCCGCAGCCGCAGCCAATCGGCTATCGCGCTCCACAGCACCGTCGGGGCGGCTGCCGCCGACATCATCCCGACATGCCCAAGACGCGGACGCAATACCGTTGCGGCGCTGAGCATCCGGGCCAGCGGCTCCGCAGAACTTGGTGGGACGATTCGGTCGCGGCTTGGGAGCACGACGAGCGCGGGCCGACGCAGCCGCTGCGGGTCGACCGTCTCGCCAGCGACCTTCCACTCGCCCCGAGGCGGCGCGTTGTCGCGGTACCAGGAGCTCGCGCACTCGCGCGCCACCTCTGCCGCCAGCGGGACGCCGTCATTGACCCAATCTTCGAGCGCAACAAAAGCGCGTGCCTCGCCGCTATTGGGATCGAGCTCAGCGAAACGCCTGAATTTTCGTTCTGCGGTAAACGGGTCGAGCAGGAAAAAGAGGCTCTGAACCACATCGACCGGCAGAGTGCCCTGCTCAGCGCACAGCAGGGGCATGTAATCCGAGATCAGGCTGAGGAAACGCGCTGGCTGCGCGCTTCCGGCATGAAAATCCCACGGCGTCGCGAGCAATGCCAGACAAGCTGTCTGGCCGGGACGGCGCAGCGCGAGGGCAAGAGCGAAAAGCCCACCCATGCAATAGCCGGCGACCCCGACCGGCGCGCCGGCCAAGCCTGAAGCGACATCGAGCGCGGTTTCCAGCCGCCCGGCAATATAATCGGACAAGGCGAAGCCGCTTTCGTGCTCGCCGGGTGCGCCCCAATCGATCACCAGCGGACGCAAGCCCCGCCCCACCAGATACCGGAGAAAGCTGAGTTCGGGCAGGAGGTCCAAGACGTAAAACCGGTTAATCAGCGACGGTACGACGAAGACTGCCGGGCCGCCTCCATCGGCCCCGTAATCGAGCAAGCGCGTCGTGCCCTCTTGCCATAGTACCGGAGGCGCTGGGTCGTGGCGCCGGTAGGGGTGCCAACGATAGGCCTCGAGCCCCAAGAGATAAGACCTCATCCGGCCCTCGATCGCGCGATCGAGGGCTGCCGCTACAGTCTCCGGCCCGACCGCATCGACCTCCGCCGCCAGAGCGCGGAGCCGTTCGCCCGCCAGGCTCGACATCGACGGCACGGCTTTCAATCCGCGCAACGCGCTGCGCGAGCTCGACCAAAGCGTCATCGCACTCGCGAGATGCGCCGCCAGCGGGCGCGGCGCTAGCCGGCGATCGGGGAACCCATGCTCGCGCACAGCGCAATCGGCTGCGACGCGGGATGGCGAGACGCCAGCTTGATGACCTCGCGCTTGTTCTTGCCCTTCCAGTGCACCCGAGACGAGCGCCGCCAAATATTTCTCCCACGCCGCCAAGAAGGTACGGGCGAGCTCCGCGGCGTCGGTCATCGGACCCCAATATACGTTTCATCGACGTACGGCGAAGCGATTCATCGCCACGCCGCACGCGTTTGATGAGGCAATCCTGTGAAAAGCCTGTATTGTTGCACGGGGAGGCCTTCCCGGAGGCGAGACACAGCACATATGAGCAGCCCGAACCGCGACAACGCCCACGAATCAAAACCGGTCGTCGTCAAAAAATACGCTAACCGGCGCCTATACAACACAGCCACTAGCAGCTACGTCACTCTCGACGACCTCGCCAAGTTAATCAAAGAGGGCGGCGACTTTGTCGCTTATGACGCAAAGACCGGCGAAGACATCACGCGCTCGGTGCTGACCCAGATTATTGTCGAGCAGGAACAAAAGGGTCAAAATCTACTCCCCACCAGCTTTCTGCGGCAGCTGATCAGCTTTTATGGCGACAGCATGCAATTTCTGGTGCCCGGCTATCTCGAACAAGCAATGATCGCCTTTGCCCGCAATCAGGAGCAGATGCGCAAGAACCTGCAGGCAACATTTGGCATATTCCCATTCGGCCAGTTCGAAGAGATGGGCAAGCAGAACATGGCCTTGTTCCAGCGCGCACTGAAGATGCTCTCACCTTACGGACGCCAGGAAGAGCCGGCCTCGACCGAGCCGGCTCAGAAAGAGGGTGAGGATCCGCGCCTGAAACGGTTGGAAGCGCAGATCGATGTGCTCACCCGCCAGCTCGAAGCCCTGGGACGCGATCGTCAGGACCATTAGCCAGAGGTCTAGCCCGTCATCGGATCGCCGCGAATTGTACCGTGTCCGTTTGCCGTCGCCGCGGCTACAATCCCGCCCATGCGCGTTCTCTATCACCTGCTGCTCTCACCCTGTTCGCGCAAAGTGCGCGTCGTGCTCAGGGAAAAGAACCTCGATTTCACGCTGAAAAGTGAGAAGGTGTGGGAGCGGCGCCCGGAATTCCTCGCCCTCAGCCCGGCGGGCGACGTGCCGGTCTTGATCGAGCCCGACGGGACTGTCCTCGCCGACACCACCGCAATCGTCGAATACCTTGATGAGGTATATCGCGAGAAGATCCTGATCGGCATCAACCCGGTGGACCGCGCCGAGGTGCGGCGCCTCAACGCCTGGTTCGACATCAAGATGAACCTCGAGGTAACCGAGAACCTGCTGGGCGAAAAGATCATGAAACGGCTGACCGGCCACGGTCAGCCAAACTCCCTGGCGATTCGCGCCGGGCACGCCAACCTCCCCTACCACCTCGATTACCTCGGCTATCTCGTCGAGCGCCGGCGATGGCTGGCCGGCGACCATTTCTCGGTCGCCGACATCACCGCCGCGGCCCAGCTGTCCAGCCTGGATTATCTCGGCGACGTTCCGTGGGACGAACATGAGCCCGCCAAGGAATGGTACGCGCGGATCAAATCTCGCCCCAGCTTTCGACCGATCCTGGCCGACCACATCGCGGGCGTGCCTCCGCCGAAACACTACGCCGATCTGGACTTTTGAAGACGCTCACCGGTCTTTGGGTTCTGCTTCTCGCCGCCTGGACCGGCTGCTGCAACGCTTCGGCCCAGGATACCGCCTCGCAGGAGGCGGCGCGCCGGGCGATGGCGATCGCGCAGTCGCCGCCCGACGCGGCCAAGGTGCTGTTTGGCCGCGAGGTGGCGCCGACGCCGGGCCCGGCGCGGGCGATCGGCGCTTACGAGCGCGGATGTCTCAGCGGCGCTGTATCTATGCCTGCCGACGGACCCAATTGGCAAGTCATGCGCCCCTCACGCAACCGCGCCTGGGGCCACCCGGTCCTGATCGCGCTTTTGGAGCGGCTGGCCGGGAAGCTTCCCACTGAAGCGGGCTGGCCCGGGCTGCTTATCGGCGACATAGCGCAGCCGCGCGGCGGACCGATGCTGACCGGACATGGATCGCATCAAATCGGCCTCGACGCCGATCTGTGGCTGATGCCGATGCCCGACCGCCGCCTCAGTCCGCAGGAGCGTGACGAATTGTCGGCAGCTGACCTCGTCACCCCGGACGGAATGGGGGTCGATGCCGCTTGGACACCGCAGCATCGGCGCTTACTCGAGACCTTCGCGCGCGAGCCGTCGATCACGCGGATCTTTGTCAACCCGGCGATCAAGCGGGCGCTGTGCCGCGAGACGGGCTCGGACCGGGCGTGGTTGGCGAAGATTCGGCCGTGGTGGGGCCACAATTACCATTTTCATATTCGGCTTTCCTGCCCGGGCGGCGAGCCGGAATGCCATGATCAAGCACCGCCGCCACCCGGCGACGGCTGTGGCAAAGAGCTCGATTGGTGGTTTACCGAAGAAGCGCTTCATCCGCCTCCGACCCCTCCCCGCAAACCGCTCCGGCTGGCGGATCTGCCGCATGCTTGCGCCGCCCTCGTTGCCGCGCCGAGCGGTCAGGCCCTGCATGTCCCGGCACAGGCTCGATGAGAACGGCCGGAAAGAACTCGGTTGTTTGACCGGATGAGATATCTGCCGCTCTGCCACCCAGACCAAATTGCGCCGTCGCGCCCATGGTGGCGAATGACCACGACGTGGCTTTCGCTCTCGGCATTGATTGCCAACGGTATCTTGCCGGCAGCACTCGCGATTTTTGCCGGCCTGGCGGAGCCTAGCCGCAGCACCCTTGGTGCCGGCATTTGCGGTGGATCGTCGGGGGATACGCCGGACAAGAGCAAGCCCGGGCTGCTCGCGCAGCATTGTCCCTTGTGCGTCGTGCCGGCTGCACCGCCTGAGCGATCACCGCCTTTAATGAGCCCGCGCGACGCTGCGGAGCGCGATCTGCCCCACCCGCGGAGAACTCTTGCCCTGGCCGCGAGGCAGTACGGTCCGGTGCAGGCAAGGTCCCCGCCCCCGAAGGCCTAGGCCCTTCTCATCGCAACCGTAGCATCACGCGGCCGTCCGCGACGGCCGCGGCCTCAAAAAGGAATTCCGATGTCGATCAAGATTTTCGCTTTTGTCGCGGGGCTCGCTGCTGCGAGCGCCGCGCTCGCGCAGCCCGCTCAGCTCGAAGTCAATAATGCTTGGGCGAGAGCGACCCCAGGCAAGTCGGAGACTGGCGCCGCATATGTGACAATTCAGTCGCCGACCGCCGACCGACTGGTCTCGGCCTCCTCCCCCGTCGCGAAAAAGGCCGAGCTTCACACGATGTCGATGCAGGGCATGGTCATGAAAATGCGGCCGATCGCCGGGCTCGATATCCCGCCCGGCCAGCCGGTCAGCTTGAAGCCCGGCGGCGAGCACATCATGCTGATGGGTCTCAACCAAGCCTTACACGAAGGGCAATCCTTCCCATTGACCCTCGATTTCGAGAAGGCCGGCCCGCGCACGGTGACTGTGACCGTCGAGAAAGCCGGCTCCAATGGACCCCCGCAACGCTGAGACGAGGAGGATCGCAACATGCTCCGCACGGGCTCGACGACCCGGTCCTCAGCTGCACCGCGTTTTCTGCTGATTGCCGCTATTCTCGCCGGGCTGGTCATTATCGGAACCGGCGCGTTCCTTTTCCTCGCCCTCAGGGACACCCCGCGGGGCGCGGCAGGAACGGCGCTCGCCAGCGCGATCGGTGGGCCGTTTCAGCTTGTCGACCAGAATGGCAAGACCGTGACCGACGCCGACCTCAAGGGCAAGTGGTCGCTGATCTATTTCGGCTACACCCACTGCCCGGATGCCTGCCCGACGGCTCTCAACGACATCTCGATCGCGCTCTCCGAATTGGGGCCGAAGCGTGACGCGGTTCGCCCGGTCTTCATTACCGTCGATCCGGAGCGCGATACCCCCGAAACGCTCAAAGCCTATGTGACGAGCTTCGACGCGCCTATCCTGGCCTTGACAGGGACAGCGGAGCAGGTCGCAAAGGCGGCAAAAGACTATCGGGTCTATTACGCGAAGCATCCCGAAGCCGGGGGCGACTATTCGATGGACCACAGCTCTGTCATTTATGTCATGGACCCGCAAGGGCGGTTCACCGCCAGCTTTACCCACGAGAGCGCGCCGGAGCAGATCTCCGAAAGGCTCAAAAAGCTGATCAGTTAGACCATCTGTCAGAACTGGACGCGCTGGGTCAGCGCGCCATCGACGATGAGATTGGTGCCGGTGATGAAGCTTGCGCGGGGGCTGGCTAGGAAAACCACGGCGTTCGCGACCTCGGCCGGCGTCCCCATGCGGCCCATCGGGTTGCGTCCGACCATCGTCTGAAACAGCGCCGGGTCGTTCTCCTCAAGTACGTTCCAAACGCCGCCTTTGAAGTACACATTGCCGGGCGATACCATGTTGGCGCGGATGTTCTTCGCGGCGAGATTGCGGGCTAGAGCCTTCACATACGGGACCAGCGCCGCCTTTGCCGACGCATAAGGGCGTGGAGGACCGGCGATTTCGACCGCGCCGGTCGTGCCGACGACAACAATTGCAGCGGCCCGCGATTGCTCCAGCATCGGGATCGCGGCCTCGATCCCGGCGACGGTCCCCACGATGTCGATCTCGAGGCTGCGCCGCCACGAATCGTCGTCCATGCGCTGCGCCAGCGCGCTCACATTGGCAACAAAGATGTCGAGGCCGCCAAGCGCCGCTGCAGCATCGGCGACCCACGCGCGCAGCGCCTGGATGTCTGCAACATC
>JAFASL010000771.1 GCA_019244535.1 Alphaproteobacteria bacterium | reverse complement strand
GTAATCGGGGTAGGCGGACCAGGTTTTGTCATCTTCGTTATAGGCAATCTGGCGGCCGATCACGCTGACTTTGCCGTATTTCTTCTGGGCATAGTCGACAAGATTGGTCATATCGGTCAGATATCTGCGGTAGAGATGAGGGCCACCGGCGCCGTTCCACATGAACAGGTCGTGACCCGACTGTGCCGCCACCTCGGCGGCTGCGCGCGCGGCGATGTCCTGCTCCGGGATGTGATCGACGGTGACGGTGGTGCCGTTCTTATGGCCCCAATCCTCGGCGAATTTGTCGAACCATTTGTCGAAAGCGGGGACGAAATGGCTCCACTGGACGATCGTCAGTGTTTTCGTCTGAGCATATGCGCGCGAAATGAATGGCGCGGAGATCGCCGGAGCCAAGCCGACCGCTGCGGCTCCGAGCCCCGCGGTCGTCAGAAACCCCCGCCTCGTGATCGGCATAAAACGTCTTCCCGTTTCCGTACCCATTGGAGTGCCTCCTCGCGCATAATTGATCTAGCAGTATGCGTTGACGCGGCCGCTCGGTTGCGTTGGCCGCGTCAACGCGTCTTTGTTGAGCAATCAGGCGGTCGCAAACAGGCGCATCGCAGCGCCGGCAAAGGTGGCGCTGACCACAAGCAGCGCGGCCCCAACGGCGAGGAACCCCACCAGCACCAGAACCCCAAACGGAGCCATGATCACTGAGAGGATCCCCAGCACGATCGCCGCAAGACCGGTGAGGATCTCCAATCCGCCGGCGGCTGGCGAAGCCCGATAGGTGGCGACCTGGGTTTCCGTTCCCGCGCTGGTGACAGAAAGTGTTCTCGGCCGCATGCTCATCACTCCGCTCAGCAGCAACGAGCTGCCAAATACGATTAACGCCGCAGGCAACAGATGCGCCGAATTGATTCCGACGAGCGCCAGAACGCCCAGCACGATCCCGGCGAGACCGCATGCGGAGCCGACCATTACCTCGCCGCTAAAGGTTGGATCTTGCGCACTGACGCCGGCACCAGGCGCCATTACCCGGGCCTCTTCGGCGGCGCTGTTGAATGCCTGAACCGTCAATCCGATGCCGATCACGATAGCCGCAATCGATGCCAAGAGGGGAACCGAGACGCCGGCCAACGCAATAACCGTGAGCACGATGACAGCAATCCCGGCGACCCCTTCGGTGAGCAGACCAAATGGTTCTACTTCACTAATTCGCCCTCTACTTTCAGCATAGACAGCCATGTTTTCCTCCTTGGCATTCCGCGAACCCGATGCGGCACTTCGACAAGCCACGAAAGCCCGCCCAGTCGCACGCGTTCCCGATTTGGAAATGTGCGCAAGAGGTTAAGGCGTCCCGTTCATCTCGTTAATTTTCGTTCAGTTTCGGTGAGGCCGGCTTAGTGCGGCGGCAGCTCGATGCCGTAGCGATGTTAGCCCCGCCAAAACGCTGAGCGTCACAGTTGGGCCGCAGCAATGATCGGCAATAGCGATTGCGAGGGCCTGCGCCGACCCGATTGCGAGCCGGTCCAGGCCCGTGATGAGATGGCCAGTTGCAGCTTGGCATTGGCGCCCGGCGAAACGCGCTCAACGTGAAGCGATGCCGGCGTCTTCGGTACCTTTATCTCACTCCAGCGGCAATTGTGGCCCCAGATCCGGCGCAAGATCGAAGCAAAATCGTCACTGCTACCACGACCAAACCCGTCACGACCGAAAGAGCAAGGTGGAGGTTTCCTCGATCGGCCGAAAACCCCAGGCTGCAGAAATAAATTCCGCCGACGGTAACATTATAGCCTGAAAGCCTGATAAACCACCGAGTGAAGTGGCCGGTAGAATTTCCGGCTGAGTTTTCGCTTGCGTCGGCCATTGAACGTCTGGCTTTGGGCTGATCACGTGTCAAAGTCGTTTAAAAGCTAAATGGTTTCTGTCCACGTCATTAAATTTGTTTCACGATCTATATTGCCGGCTACGGGCAGCCCTTGCTGTTCACGCCGGCGGCGACGATCTTTCTCTCAGGAAGCGGGAGGAGGCGCCGCCGCAGATGACGGGTCGTTTTCAATACAGAGCGTCCGTGCCGCTCCCATGAAGACGTTGCTCGTCGAAGACAACGAACGAATGGCGCAGTTCCTATGCAAAGGACTGGCCGAGGAGGGTCACACCGTCGACCACGCCGGAAATGCCCGGGATGGGCTCTTTCTCGCGGCCACCGGACATTACGATGTGATGATTTTGGATCGCATGCTGCCGGGCGGGATCGATGGCCTGGGCATTGTGGAAGCCTTGCGCAGAGCAGACAACAAGACCCCGATCCTGATCCTCAGCGCGCTTGCCGAGGTCGATGACCGCATCCGAGGACTACGGGCGGGAGGCGACGACTATCTGACCAAGCCGTTTGCGCTCGGTGAGCTGACCGCCCGCCTGGAAGCGCTCGTGCGTCGTTCGCAAGGGGTCGGGATCAGGACGATACTCACTGTCGCAGACTTGCGAATGGATCTCCTGTCGCACAAGGTGACGCGCGGTGGAAAACCGATCCAGCTTCAGCCGCGGGAATTCAAGCTGCTCGAATTCCTGATGCGTCATGCCGGCCAGGCCGTGACGCGCGCGATGCTGCTGGAAAATGTGTGGGAGCACCACTTCGATCCGCAGACCAATGTGATCGACGTCCATCTCAGCCGACTGCGGCAAAAGATTGATGAGGGCTCTGACAAACCGCTGCTGCATACAGTCCGCGGCGTCGGCTATCGGCTCGGAGTCGATGGCTAGCGCTCTTATCGAAAACCTTGCCCTTCGCGCCCTCGATAAGACAAGAAGGGTGGGGTTGGCTCTGCGTCGCTTGCCCGTGGTTTTACGCTCGACGTCGGTGCGCCTGGGGTTGGGATATGCCGTGCTCTTCGCCGCCTCATCGCTGTTTCTGGTCGGTTTCCTGTGGTGGCTCACGGCGGGCTATCTCGACCTCCAGGCAGATACCGTGATCGCAGTCGATTCCCGGGAGATCGCGGACCAGCTCCGCGATTTCGGTCTGCCCGGCGCCATCGCAGCGATCCACGAACGCGTCGCCGAAAGCCCCGATGGACGCTCGATCTATCTGCTCGCAGACCGGCAGCTGAAGCCGCTCGCCGGTAACTTGCCGAGCTGGCCGCCGGCGGTCGGCACGAAGCCGAGCTCTTACCAGATCGAGATGCTTCGCAATGGACAGCTGCGCACGATCCGCCTGCTGCGCGTCGCATTGCCGGACGGATTGAATTTGCTCGTCGGGCGCGATGTCGAAGATCGCGCCGAGCTTCGCGCTCTAGTCGTTGACGGCTTGTTCTGGGCGGGCGGCACGGCGCTTCTGCTAGGCATTGGTGGCGGCATTCTGGTGAGGCGCGCGGTGCTCGCCCGGGTCGAGATGATCAACGACACCGCCAATGCAATCGTCCGTGGCGACCTCACGCAGCGAATCCCGACGCGGGAGACCGCTGATGCCTTCGACCAGCTCGCTCTGACGATCAACCGGATGCTGCAGCAGATTGATCAGCTTGTTGAGGGCGTTCGCAACACGGTTAACGCGGTCGCGCACGATTTGCGCACTCCGCTTGCCGAACTGCGGGCGCGTCTCGAGGACCTGTTGCGGACACGCCCGGCGAGGGAGGCGACGTTTGATGAAATCCACAAGGCAGTTTCCGATATCGATCGTGTGATCGCCGTCTTCAACGCATTATTGCGTCTGGCCGAGATCGATTCGGGCGCGCGCCGGTCCGGGTTCCGCCGCGTCGAGCTTGCCGATCTCGTGACCGAAATCGCCGAGCTTTATGCGCCGCTAATCGAGGAGAAGGACGCGATTTTGGCCGTCGACGCCCAAAGCGGGCTTGCTATCAAAGGCGACCCGTATCTGCTGGCTCAAGCGGTGGGCAACCTGGTCGACAATGCCGCCAAATACACGCGGCGGGGCGGGCAAGTAAGTCTGCGGATCGCGGACTGTGGCGATGGGCGGATCGAGATCACCGTCGCCGACAACGGGCCGGGGATAGCGGACGCCGACAAGCCCCGCGTGACGGAGCGCTTCTACCGATGTGGGACGAGTTGCGCGACCGCCGGCATCGGACTGGGGTTAAGCCTCGTTGAAGCAGTCGCGCGTCTGCACGACGGCACCTTGAACCTTGGCGACGGCGATCCGGGCTTGATCGCTACACTAACACTCCCGGCGGCTCCTGCGCAGGATGGGTTTTTGCGTGCGAGCCAGACGGCTCTCTTGGGTGAGCACACCATCGGGATGGCCCAGGCTTAGGTGAAAACGAGGGGTTTGAGGCTCAGCGCGCCGGTCGGATTATGGCTCGGCTATAGCGCGGTCTTCGGAAACCTGGCGGCAATTTGAGCAATGTTTTACCGGCCGTTGCCGCCATTACCGTCGCGCCTTTGCTGTGTGGATGCCGATAGAGCTCTCGAACCGCTTAACCAGCCGGCAGCAGCTTCCGCGTCTTGCCAGAGGGGAACCACGAACTCACCGGCGGGCTCGGCCCGCGCATGCTGCCGTCTGCGCTGGCCATGCCTGAATGCGGTGAGTGTCTTGCGACAGCCGGGCCGCATCGCCCATCGTTGCGCTCAGCACCTCTGCATCCAGGCGGGTTTGAGCGGGACGAGAGTTGCTCCGGTTGCGGCGAGCTTTTTGCCATCGCGAAGCGGTTCGATGCGGAGCAGCGCGAGACCGAGCCCGTCGCGGCTAGAACGCATTTCGCCGATCTCGCGTCCGTCTGCAGTCACTATGGCTCCCGGGGGAGGGGCCGGTCCCTCGATCCGGACCGGCACGAGTCGCCTTTTGACGAGCCCGCGATACTTGGTCCGCGCCGTCAATTCTTGGCCGATATAGCAGCCCTTCTGCCAGTCGACACCGTTCAGCTCGTCAAAGCCCGCTTCGAGCAGAATCGATTTTTCCGGCACGAGATCGCGGCTGCCGTCGGGAATGCCGAAGGACAGCCGTAATCGGTCGTAGTCATCGAACGGGGCTTCCGACACGCCGGCCTCGGCAAGCAACGGCTGTGCCCGCTCGCGGGGCAAAATCACGCGGACGCCCAGCGCGGCGAGCCGCGGATCGACGAAGGCGATGCCGCCTTCAAGTGACCTGGCCGCACCAGGTTCGCTCCGCAGGCCGAGAGCCGCCGCTGCGTCCGCGCCAATTACGGCCACGACGGCCAGGTCGGGTCTCACCTCGAGCGAGACCTTCGAACGCAGCCGATAAATTGTCAGCCGCCGCTTCAGATCGCCGAGGGGCGTCCCTTCGGTCTCCAGCCATATCGATTCGCCAGCTTCGACGATCATAAAATCGTGCAGGTATTTGCCCTGCGCGGTCAGCAGCGCCGCATAGCGGGCCGCGGTCGGAGACACCTTGTTGAGGTCGTTCGAGACGAGTCCCTGCAGAAACTCGCGGCGATCGGGTCCGGAAACGGCGAGAATGCCGCGATTGTCGAGCAGGACAAAGCTGGCGTCGGCCATGGCGGCCTAGAGTTAGGCCCGGATCAGTTTGTTGGCAAGCGGCGGAGGCAGGGCTATAAGCCTGCCGGATCGGCGAGATGCACATCCTGTTTGTCACTGCGACGCGCATCGGCGATGCCGTGCTGTCGACCGGTCTGCTCAATTACTTGAGCGAGCGTTACCCGGATGCCCGCCTGACGATCGCGGCGGGTCCGGTCGCAGCTCCGCTGTTCGAGGCAGTGCCGCGGCTCGAACGGGTCGTGATCATCGAAAAGCGGCGCTGGGCGCTGCATTGGGTGCCGCTCTACGCCGCGGTTGCTGTCCGGCGCTGGGATCTCGTCGTCGACCTGCGTGGCTCGGCGCTTGCCTGGCTGTTGCGGGCGCGCGACCGAAAGGTCATGGCAAAGGGCGATGCCCGCGAGCACCGGGTGCGGCAGCTGGGCCATTTGTTCGACCTCGATCCCCCACCGAGCCCGCGCCTGTGGACAGCGCCGCATCACGAACATGCGGCGAAGGTACTGGTCCCTCCAAATGGCCCAGTGCTGGCGATCGGTCCCGCAGCGAACTGGCGCGGCAAGCAGTGGCGAGCGGAGCGCTTCGCTGAGCTCGCGCACCGGCTCACCGCGGCCAATGGGCTGTTCCCCGGCACCCGCATCGCAGTCATAGCCGCCGGCCATGAGCGAGCGCAGGCTGAGCCGCTATTAAAGGCGATCCCGACGGCGCGCCTTATCGATCTGGTTGGCAATCTCGACCTCCTGACCGCGAGCGCGGTGCTGCGGCGCTCGGCGCTGTTCATCGGCAACGACACCGGGCTGATGCACATCGCCGCTGCGGTCGGCGCACCGACTCTCGGCCTCTTCGGGCCGAGCCCGATCGAGCAATACGCCGCGTGGGGAGAGCGCACCGCCGTCGTCCGCACCGCCGACCCGCCGGAATCGATGTTCCGCGAGGGCTTCGATCATCGCACCACCGATACTTTGATGGACAGCCTGTCGGTCGAGGCCGTCGAGGCCGCTGCGCATGCACTGTGGTGCCGACTGGAGATCGCGGCGGCGTGAAGGGCGCGTTGGATATTTCGGTGTTGATCGTGGCGCACGACGAAGAGAAACACCTCGCCGATTGCCTCGCCAGCGCCGCCTTCGCGCGGGAGCGCGTCGTGCTGCTCGACCGCTGCTCAGATCGCTCTGGCGAGGTGGCGCGAGGTGAGGGCGTGCGCGTCGTCGAAGGCGCCTGGCCGCTCGAGGGGGATCGGCGCAACGCCGGCATCGCCCTCTGCACCAGCCCGTGGATTCTCGAGTTGGATGCCGACGAGCGGGTCTCCGACCAGCTGCGCGAGGAGCTCGATCGCGTCCTGAGCGCTGCCGATTGCACGTTTTATTATGTGCCGATGCACAACTATATCGGCGCGGTGTGGGTCAGGCACGGTTGGGGGGCTTACAACGGGGTGGCCGCCAAGCCGGCGTTGTTCCGCAAGGGCAGCAAAATCTGGGGCGCCGACCGGGTCCATCCGCGCCTGACCTTGATTGGCGAGGGCGGTTGGCTGCAAGGCCATATCGACCATTTTGTCTATGACGATGCCGGTGCCTTGATCAACCGGCTCAACCGCTATTCGGATGCGGCGGCGTGCGATGCAGTGCTCCAGGGACGTCCGTTTCGTGCGCACCGGACGGCGCGGCGCTTTTTTACCCGGTTCTACAAATCGTATTGCCGGCGGCGCGGCTACCGGGAGGGGTGGCGCGGGGTCTTGCTCGCCCTGTTCTCGGCGCTCTACCCGGTATTGACCCATCTGAAGGCGCTTGAACTGACGGAGCGGCGAGGGCGCAGTGGTTAAGCGACGTGAGGGCCGCGAGCGGGCCCGGACCCCGCTCACTTTGCGCCTTTACAACCGCTTTGTTCACAAATACTGGGCGCGGGATGTGGGCTTTGAGTTACAGCTGATAGCGCGCCGCGAGGCGGCGCTTTATATCGCGCGGCACATGACGGGCGCGACGATGTACGCCGACCGCTGGCAGCTGCTGAGCGCGGCGATCGAGGCGGCGGCGCCGAATGGGCTGTTTCTCGAATTGGGGGTCGGGAAAGGGGCCAGCGCCAATTTTATAGCTCGCTGTATCGATCGCTTAGCGGCAGCAGGCACACTGCACGCGTTCGACAGCTTTGAAGGTCTGCCAGAGGATTGGGCCGGCACCGCGGAGCGGGCCGGCAAATTTTCGCTGCACGGCAAGATACCGGCGCTTTTGCCCAACATCGTCGTTCACCAGGGCTGGTTCGACGACACCTTGCCCCGCTTCCGCGATAAGGTCGCGCATGCCGGCATCGCCTTCGCGCATATCGACTGCGACCTATATTCGTCGACGCACACCATATTCAATCGCCTCGGCGGTCTGCTGCGTACCGGCTCGATCCTCGTATTCGACGAATATTTCAATTACCACGGTTGGCAGAATCACGAATTCAAGGCCTGGCAGGAGTTCGTTCGAGCGAGGTCCGTCCGCTATTGCTATCGTGGCTTTTGCACGCGCGGCGGCAGCGTGTACGTCCGGATCGACGGCGTCGACGGCGCAGAGGAGACCGGTGCGGCTACCGACAGCGTGGCACGGTCAGCCGCGGCGGGGGACGCTATGACGGTCGGCGGGCGCCGCGTAAGCCTGGCGGTGCGGTCTGACGGCGCGGTCTCGAGTGGCGAGTGATGGCGAGTGTAGTGATGGCCGATGACGGCATCGCTTTCGATGGAGTGATGGCTCAAACAGCACCGCTCGGCGGCGCCGAGACCGCCTTCGTCGCGCTCGCTGAGGCTTTGGCGGCCCGCGGCCACCACGTCGACGCGCGCAATCGCTGCGTTGCGGCCGTCTGCCACAACGGCGTGCATTGGGCGCCGCTCTCGGAGGGCGTTCCGCCAGCGTGCGATCTTTATATCGCCAGTCGCGGCCACCGGGTCATCGGTCTTGTTCGCCAGGCGAGGCGCCGGCTCTTTTGGCTGCACAACCCTGCTGGCTATTTGAAAAAGCCCCGCAATCTGTGGCCGCTCGCCAGGTATCGCCCGATCCTGGTCACCACGGGCACGTATCACGCGGCGACGGTACCCCGGTGGCTGCCTTGCGGCGGGCGCGAAATCATTCCGTATGGGGTGCTCGACGGCTTCCGTGCGGCAGCGCCGCGCGAGGCGCCGCCGCCGTTGGCAATCTTTACCTCGAACCCGCTGCGCGGGCTCGACTGGCTGCTCGATCTCTGGGTCGCGCGCATCGCCCCTGCGGTTCCGCACGCGCAATTGCACATTTACGCCGGGGCGGCGGTATACGGCTCGGTCAGAGAACCGCGAATGGATAGGGTTCTCGAACGCGCCGGACAACTGGCCACCCATGGGGTACGCCGTTTCACGCCCGTCGGGCGGGCGCAGCTGGCCGCGGCGCTTTTGGGCGCAAGGGTCATGCTCTACCGCGGCGACCCCGGCGAGACATTCTGCCTCTCGCTCGCCGAGGCTCAGGCAATGGGCGTGCCGGGGGTCGTCCAGGCTTTGGGCTCGGCGCCCGAGCGGGTGATCGATGATGAGACCGGTCGCGTGACGACCGACGACGACACCTTTGCGATGGCAGCGATAGCCGCGCTGCGCGATGATGAATTGTGGCGGCGCTGGCATCTGGGGGCGCTCGGAAGACAGAGCGGGTCGAGCTGGGACAGCGTTGCGGCGCGATTCGAAGCGCTGATGGGATGACCCGGCGCGTGCTGCAGGCGATCGCCGGTGCGGCGCACGGCGGTGCAGAAAGCTTTTTCATTCGACTCGCTGCGGCGCTGCAGCGCGCCGGTCAGCCGCAGCGGGTGCTGATCCGGCGAAATTCGAGCCGCGCGCAAAAATTGCGGGCCGCCGGAGTATCGGTGGGCGAATTGGTCTTTGGCGGCACCTTCGATCTGGCGACCCGGTCCGCATTCGCGCATGAGATTGCCGCTTGGGGTCCCGACATCGTGCTGACCTGGATGAGTCGCGCTACGCAACTGTGCCCACGCGGCGACTTTGTGCATGTCGCCCGGTTGGGAGGGTATTACGATCTGAAATATTACCGGCAATGCGATCATCTGATCGGCAACACGCGTGCGATCGTCGAATACGCCGTCGCCGGAGGGTGGCCGCGCGAGCGGGTCAGCTATCTGCCGAACTTTGTTGCCGATGCGCGCGCGGGGGCGGCATCGCTTATGGCCGACCCGGTCGAAGAGAGCAGGCGAGGGCCGCTGGCATTGGCGCTGGGCCGTCTGCATCCGAACAAGGGGTTCGACCTGTTGCTCGAAGCCCTCGCCGCGACCCGAGAGGTCAGCCTGTGGATCGCGGGAGAGGGGCCATTGCGGGAACGTCTCGAACGCCTCGCCAACCACCTCGGGATCGCTGGCCGGGTACGCTTTCTCGGCTGGCGCGAGGACGTGCCGCGGCTATTGGCGACCGCCGATCTTCTTGTCTGCCCATCGTTGCACGAGCCGCTCGGCAATGTTGTTATCGAGGCTTGGTCGGCCGGATTGCCCGTCGTCGCTACAGCAAGCGATGGGCCGGCGAGCCTGATCGAGGATGGCGAAAGCGGCATTTTGGTCCCACTCCCCCGCGCTCGCGGCGGCGGGCCGCCAGCGCTTGCGGAGGCGATCGAGCGGGTTTGCGCGGATCCTGGACTGCGTGCCAGATTGCGGCGCGCGGGCCGCCGCGCCTACGAAGCCGAGTTTACCGAGCCGATCG
>JAFASL010000748.1 GCA_019244535.1 Alphaproteobacteria bacterium | reverse complement strand
GACGCCTGCGAAGCGGCATTGCGGCCCGGCAACACGGTCGGCCAGGTGTTCGCGGAGCACGCTCGGGTGCTGACTAAGGCCGGGTATGCAGGCCATTTCCTCAATGCCTGCGGCTATACGATGGGGGCGACCTATCCGCCGACCTGGATGGATTGGCCGATGGTCTATGCCGGCGAGCCGCAGGTGCTGGCGCCGAACATGGTGTTCTTTCTGCACATGATCCTGCTCAACAGCGACACCGGGCTCAGCATGTCGCTCGGCGAAACCGTTATCGTCAGCGAAACCGGATGCGAGCCGATCAGCCACGCGCCGCGCCAATTGCTGATCGGGGCGGGGTGAGCGCCTCAGCCGGCAGTTTGCCGCCGCCGGCCGCGCCGGTGGCGCAAGATGCCGTCCGCCATCAGGATCAGTGTCGTCACCCCGATCAGAAAGGCGCTGACCGCGGCGATCGTCGGCTCGATCTGCAGATTGAGGCTGTTCCAGATCCGCACCGGCAGAGTCTGGGCGCGCACGCCGGCGAGAAAGAGCGAGATCAGCAACTCGTCAAAGGAGGCGAGAAACGCAAACAGCGCCGCCGACAGGATCCCTGGCAGAGCGAGCGGCAGCACGATCCGGCAGAAGACGCGCAGGCGGCTGCCGCCGAGCCCGAGCGCGGCGCGCTCGAGATTCGGATCGACGGCGTGCAATGCCGCGAGCAGGATCAGCAAGACGATCGGCATCGCGATCACCGCATGGCAGAGGCCGAGCCACAGGAAATTACCGATCAGCCCGAGCCTGCCGGCGAGGTAGTACATCGCGATCGCGGTGATGATGTTTGGCACGATGATCGGCGTCAGCATCAGCGACAACAGCAGCTTCTTGCCGCGAAACTCGGCGCGCAGAAAGGCGTAGGCCGCAAAGAAGCCGACAGTGGTCGAGACGAGGCAGGCGATGGCGCCGATTACGAGGCTCGAGAGCAGCGCATGCTGCCACTGCAGGTCGCCGAAAAAGCGGGCGAACCACTGCAAAGACAGCAAGCTCGGCGGGAAATGCAGATAGCCCTCGCCACTGAAGGCGAGGATCACGATGATGACGATCGGCGCCAGTAGCCAGACGCAGGCCGCCGCGACGTAAATGCGCAACGGCAGCGCGGCCCCGCGGTGCATCGCTCAGCGCGCGCCGATCAGGCGGCGGACATCGGTGACGCGGTAGTAGATCGCGTAGAGCGCCAATGTCACCGCCAGCAGGCTCAGCGACATCAACGCCGCCGCCGGCCAGTCGACCGCGACTTCGAGCTCGCGGTCGATCAGCATTGCGATCATGATGTCGTGTTGACCGCCCATCAGGGCCGGGGTGATGAAATAGCCGATCGACAGGATGTAGACGATCAGCGCACCCGACAGCACGCCGTGCAGGCTCAGCGGAAAATAGACCCGTCGGAAGGTGTAGAAGCCGCTGGCGCCGAGGCCTTCGGCGGCGCGCAGCAGCAATGGGTCGATGCTGCGCATTGCGGCGTACAGCGTCAGCACCATGTAGGGCAGCAGGACGTAGCTCATGCCGATCAGCACGCCGAGCCGGTTGTACATCAGCGGCAGCGGCTCGGAGATGACACCGATTGCACGCAGCGTGTCATTGACGAGTCCGTGCTCGCCGAGCAATACCATCCACGAGAAGGTGCGAACGATTATGCTGGTGAAGTACGGCAATACGATCGCCAGCACGACGATGCTGCCGCTCGGCCCCGTCGCGGTCGTCAGGTAGTAGGCGATCGGATACCCGACCAGCAGCACTGCCAGCGTGACGGTCAGCGCAATCCAGTTGGTCGTCGCGAGCGCCGTCAAATAGGGTTGCGAGAACAACAGGTCTCTGGCCAGAGCGATGAACTCGGCCCTGCCGCCTTGGAACTCTATGAAGGTGCGGACAAAAAACAGCACCATCGGCACGAAAAACATCAACACCAGCATCGCCATTGCGGGGAGCAGCAGCAATAGCGTGCGGTCGGGCGGCGCCGCTGCCGCGGCCGGCGAGAGAGTCCGCAGCGCGGCGCTGCCGCCGTTCATGGCTCGGCCGGCAGGATCAGGCTGTCTGCGACCGGCCAGCGCAGCACCACCGGGGCGCCGGCCGGCAATGGCGCGACGCCGACGGCGCTCTGCAGATCGACCGTGACCGGCGCAGTGCCGTCGACATCGACGGCATAGCGCAGGATGTTGCCGAGGAACGCGCAGCGGCGGATCCGGCCGGCGAGCGCGTTGTCGCGTGGGCCGCCGACGGCGTTTGCGCCCGGCGTGATCTCGATCCGCTCCGGCCGGATGAACAGCATCCCCTGGGCGCCGCCGCTGCAGCGGCTGCCGCTCGGCGCGCGCAACTCGTGGCCGGAAGGCAAAACCAGCCGTGTGCCGTCATCGAATTGCGGCGCGATCGTTCCTTCGATCAGATTTGCCTCGCCGAGAAAGCGGCCGACAAACGGGTTCGCCGGCCGCTCATAGACTTCGCCCGGCGGTCCGACCTGGTCGATCCGGCCGCGGTTGAGGATAGCGATGCGGTCGGACATGCTCATCGCCTCCTCCTGATCGTGCGTGACATAGAGCACGGTCATGCCGAGGCGCTGCTGGATCTCCTTGATCTCGACCTGCATCTCGAAGCGCAAATTCTTGTCCAGCGCGCCCAGCGGCTCGTCCATCAGCACGACCGCCGGGTGGAAGACGATCGCGCGCGCCAGCGCGACGCGCTGCTGCTGCCCGCCGGAGAGCTGATGCGCGTGGCGGTCGCCGAAGCGGCCGAGCCGCACCAGCTCGAGCGCCCAGCTCACCCGCTCGGCGACCGCGCCGTTCGCCCAGCGGCGCGCGCGCAGCGGAAACGCGACGTTCTCGAAGACGCTCAGATGCGGAAATATCGCGTAGTTCTGAAACACCATGCCAAAGCCGCGTTTCTGCGGCGGCACCGCTGCGATGTCCTCACCGTCGAGCAGGATCGCGCCGCCGTCGGGCCGGACGAACCCGGCGACCATCATCAGCGTCGTCGTTTTGCCCGAGCCCGAGGGCCCGAGCAGCGAGAAGAATTCACCCGGCGCGATTGAGAGGGCAATCGCGTCGACGACGGTCTCGTCGCCGTACCGCTTCGTCAATCCCCGCAATTCGATCGCCCCCCGCACCGCGGCGACCGGCGCGGGCAACGCCAATTCGCCGACCGCGGCCGGCGCGCCCCGCGCCGCTAGGTCAGAATCCACTTCGACCACGTCGCGTTGACCTTGGCTCGGTTATTGCCCCACCAATTGACGTCCTGGATGAAGCACCGCTTCATGTTCTCCGGGCTGCCCGGCAGGTTCGCCTTCTGGGCCGCGGTCAGCATGTCGAACGCCTTGATATTGGTCGGACCGTAGTTCAATTCTCTTGGCATCCCGACCTGCGCCTTCGCCTGCATCGCGTAGTCGACGTAGAGCTGCGCGTTTTTCAGGTTTTTCGCGCCGTTGAAGATGCCGTAAGCCTGGATCGATAGCATGTGCTGAGTCCAATCGATTGCCACCGGTGCGCCCTTGTCGGCGATCGCTTGCAGCCGGCCGTTCCAGATCGAGCCCAGGACGATGTCCCGGTCGGCGAGCATCTGCGCCGATAACGCCCCGGTATCCCAGAACTTCTTGATGTACGGCTTGATCCTCGACATCGATTTGAAGGCGCGGTCGATGTCGATCGGGTAGACCTTGTCCATCGGCACGCCGTCCGCGATCAGCGCGAATTCGAGGTTGGGTGTGCCGGCTGCCATGTCCTGCAGCGTGCGGGCGCCGGGGAATTTCTTGGCGTCCCAGAACTCGGCCCAGCCTTTCGGCTGCGAATTGTTCGCAAACGTATCCTTGTTGTAACCGAGCACCGTCGCATAGAGCGCCATGCCGGCGGTGTTCGCGGTCTTGTATTCTTCCGGTATGTCGTCCGGGTTCGTGTATTTCCAGCCGGCATAGTCGATCGGCGCCAGCGCCTTCGCCTTGTCGAGTTCGACGAGGCCGTCGTATCCGGCGTCGGCGATGTCGAGCTCGTTGTTGCCGGACTTTACCATCGCGAGCATCTTCGTCAGCGTCGTAGGGACGATGACGACCTCGATGCCGGTCTCCGTTGTGAACGGCTCGTAGATGTATTTCTTCTGCGTGTCGCTCCAGGCGCCGCCCGGGTTGCGGATGACGACCTGCCCGGCGGCGCGGGCGGGCCGCGACGACAGATAGGGCGTCGCGAGCACGGCGCTGCCGGCGATCAGCAGATTGCGTCTCGTCAGGCGGGTTCGCGTCATCTGGAAGCCTCCCTCGCTTCGCTAGTGAAATCTCCGAGCACTGTATGGCGCGAGCCGCACGTCGGCCGGCTCGCCGGCAACCAGCTGCTTTACCAGCCGGCCGGTCGGCGCGCCGCCCGTCATTCCGGTATGCCCATGCCCGAACGCAAGAAAGAGGCCGCGCCGGCCCGGCACCTCGTCGATTACCGGGAGGCTGTCGGGGAAGGACGGCCGAAAGCCCATCCAGATCGAAAAGTCGCTCGCCTCGAGTCCCGGCAGTACCTGTCTTGCCTGGCGCAGCAGCACATAGGCGCGCTCTTCGTTCATCGGCAGGTCAAGCCCGCCGATCTCGACCGTGCCGGCGAGGCGCAGTCCCTGTTCCATCGGGGTGATGCTGAAGCCGCGGCCGCGGCTGAGGATCGGTAGGCGCGGCGCGACGCTCGCGTCGCGCAGCATCATGTGATAGCCGCGCTCGGTTTCGAGTGGCAGCCGGACGCCGAGCGGCCGCAGCAATTGCATCGACCAGGCGCCGGCGCTGACGACGACCTTGCCGACGATGTGGTTGGCGCTGCTGGTGACGACCCGCCAGCCAGACCCCTCCGGCACGAGCTTCAGCACGCGTTCGGCGAGGACCGTGCCGCCCGCCTCGGTGAAGAGCCGGGCGAGAGTGGCGACGAGGCGGCGCGGGTTGAGGGTGTGCCCGTTCTTCGGCAGGAACACCGCCCGCGTGACGCCGCCGGTCAGCTGCGGCACCAGCTGACGCAACTCGTCGGCGCTGAGCCATTCGGCGGCGACGCCGTGCCTTTCCCAGAGGCGCCGGTAGATCGCCTCGCTCGCCGACGGCTCGGCGCTCTCCCGGATATGCACCTGGCCGGCGACCCGGATGACGTCGTCGAACTCGGCCCCGAGGAGTTCGCGGTAGCGGTCGAGCGCATTGACGTGCAGCGCGCGCAACGCTGCGGCAGCGGCTTCGACGCGCGGCATGCGGCCGGCGGCGACCCAGCGCAGCAGCCACGGCAGCGCCCGCAGCAGGTAGCGCGGGCGCACCGCGAGCGGCGCCAGCGGCTGGGTCAGCCAGCGCGGCACCTCGCTGAGCATGCCGGGGAGCGCGACCGGCACGCAGCTCTCTATGCTGATCAGCCCGGCATTGCCGTAGGACGCGCCGCCTCCTGGCGGCAGCGGGTCGATCAGCGCGACGGGGAACCCGGCGCGCCGCAGATACAGCGCCGCCGACATGCCGACGATGCCGGCGCCGACGATTGCGACCGAGTTCGGGTCGGCGGTCATGTTACGGGCCGGCTTTGCGGCTGGACTTCAGCCCGGGCGGGCCATGTAATCGTAGGCGGCGAGCGCGTGGCATTTGACGACGTGGAGGAACTCCTCGACCGTCACATGCTCGTCGAAGCTGCCCATGCCGGTCGGCGACGGGCCGTAGACGATGGCGGGCAGCTCCTTGTAGCGCCACAGCCGCGCATCGGTGCCGCCGAGGCTGATGATCGGCGCCGGATCGATGCCGGAGACTGCCTGGGCGTTGGCGCGGACGAGCTGCGCCATCTCGGAATCGGGCGGGCACCAGCTCGGCGGGTTGTAGTTGACTTCCCGGTACGATGCCTCCGGATAGCGTTTGAGGATCTTGTCGATCTCGGCATGGATCTGCGGCGCGTCGAGCCCGTTCGGCAACCGGATGTCGATCTCGAAGGTGCATTCGGCGGCGACCATGTTGATCTTGACGCCGCCGCGTACGACGCCCGGATTGACGGTGACCCGTCTGGTATTGCGCGCCGCGCCCGGCCCCTGGGCGCGGTCGATCGCGGCGGCCGCCTGATCAAGTGCGGCGGCGAGGTTGCTGGCCTCCGGCGGCGCGATGTCCTCGAGCCGGTAGAGATCCCCGATGATCTGCGCGGCGATTGCGGTGGCGCTCTTGCTCAGATGCGTGTAGGCGCCGTGCGCGCCGCGGGTGCGCACCGTGAATTCGAGCCACAGCGGGCCCTTCTCGCCGAAGCGCAGCGTCCACGGGCTGCTCGGCTCGCCATTGAGGCAGCAATCGCCGAACACCTCTGGGTGATGCTCGGAGAGATAGCGCGCGCCCCAGGGCCCGAACGTCTCCTCGTCCGACACCGCCGACAAAGTCAGCCGGCCGTGCAGCTCGTCGCGCAGCTCGTGAAGGTAGAGAAAGGTGAAGATCGACGCCGTCGTGCCGCATTTCATGTCGCAGGCGCCGCGCCCGTAGATGCGGCCGTCGACCAGCGCCCCGCCCCAGGGGTCCTGCGTCCAGCCCTCGCCGTCGCCGACCGGGAACACGTCGATATGGCCGTTGAGAGCGAGATGCCGGCCGGGCTTGCCGGCCGCGAAGCTCGCGACGATATTCGGCATCATTTGCTGCGGCGCGATCACCCGATAGTCGACGCCGCGCCGGTCGAGCAGGTTGCGGATATGTCCGGCCGCCTCGCGGGT
Source organism: Alphaproteobacteria bacterium (assembly GCA_019244535.1). Lineage (GTDB taxonomy): Bacteria > Pseudomonadota > Alphaproteobacteria > ATCC43930 > CGMCC-115725 > AP-15. Next base: position 386 of record JAFASL010000748.1, on the reverse strand, counting down.
GTCGCCGGGCGGATTCGGGCTCGGGCAGCCGATGAACCCGCGCAGGAACTCCATCAGCACGTCGCGGTCGCTCTCGATGCGCTGCAGCAGCTCGGCCTTGCGGCTCTCCATTGCTACCCTCCCGAACAACGTTGCGGCAGTGTAGGAAGGCGAAACCCCGCGGCACAAGGCGCTTGCCCGCGCCGTCCTGCGCAACCCCGCTCCCTCATTCCCCTGCCGCTCTCTCGAGCATATTGACACCGCCAGCAGATTTCCGGGAGCCTCGTCGACGATCGGGCGCGGGCCGTGCCGCTTAACGGAGAAGAGGCTGGTGGCGGGGATTTTCGACGACGCGGTCTTCGCGCCGGTGAACACCTTCATGGGCGCACCGCAATCCTGGGACCTCG
>JAFASL010000561.1 GCA_019244535.1 Alphaproteobacteria bacterium | reverse complement strand
CCGCGGCCGCCGCTCCGAGGAGCAGGTACAGGTTATGCAACAGCTGTGGGCTGAGCCGCATGTGGAGTTCATGGGCCGCTGGCACACAATCGAGGATGCCGGGATCAACCCGCGGCCCGCCTCCGGCAAAGTGCCGGTCTGGTACGGAGGACATCACGAGCGGACTTTGCCGCGCATCGCCAAATGGGGTGACGGCTGGATGCCGAACGCCTATCCGCCCGGCAAAGAGGCGCTCGACATCTTTGCACGATTGCAGCGCCTGACCGAAGAGGCCGGCCGCGATCCCGCCAAGGTCGGGATCGAGGTATGGGTGTCGATGGGCACCGGCACGGACGCGGACTGGGGCAAGGAAGCGAAGTTCTGGAAAAAAGCCGGCGCTTCGCATCTGTGCCTGACTACGACGTTCAACCGCCGCCACCACAAGCGCATCCCCGGCCGCACAATGGCCGATCACCTCGCGGCGCTGCGCCGCTACCATTCCGCCGTCGCCGACCAGCTCTGATGGACGAGCGCGAACCTGATCCATGCTTGCCGTAAGGCAGTTGGAGCCTTGCCTGGAATGGTAACCTTTGATCGGCAGAAGATATTCGTCACATGAAGGGGCCGCGAAGCGGCCGTCTCAAAGGACGCACGGCGCCGAGGCAACCAATCTGGCTTTCTTGCCCGGCCTCTTCTGCTCCACACGTCCTAGGATTTGCTTTAGAACGGCCCGGCGCGGATCGGGTTAAGAATGGTGGGACGAGATGAGCGCAGACGATATGCCTGGGAACATGACGGACGGCTTTCACCTGGTGGTGGAGGCGCTGAAGCTCAACGGGATCGACACGATCTATGGCGTGGCCGGCATCCCAATCACCGACCTGCTGCGTTTGGCGCAGGCGGAAGGTGTCCGGTATTTCGGATTTCGGCACGAGCAGTCGGCGGGTAACGCGGCCGCGATCGCCGGGTTTCTGACGCAGAAGCCGGGCATCTGCATGACGGTCTCCGCCCCCGGGTTTCTGAACGGGCTGGTCGCGCTTGTCAACGCCACGACGAACTGTTTTCCGATGGTTCTGATCAGCGGGTCGAGCGACCGCGCGATCGTCGATCTCGAGCAGGGCGATTACGAAGAGATGGATCAGCTGGCCGCTGCCCGGCCCTATGCCAAGGCGGCCTACCGCGTCAACCGCCCGCAGGATATCGGCATCGGCATCGCGCGGGCGATCCGTGCCGCCTCCTCGGGGCGCCCGGGCGGCGTCTACCTCGATCTGACGGCCGAGGTGCTCGGCTCGGCGTTGGATGTCGAGGCGGCAAAGAAGTCGCTGGTCAAGGTCGTCGATCCGGCGCCGCCGCAGCCTCCCGCGCCGGAGGCGGTCGCGCGCGCGATCGAGTTGCTGGCGAACGCGCAACGCCCGCTCGCGATCCTCGGCAAGGGCGCCGCCTATGCGCGGGCCGACGAGGAGATCCGGTCGTTCATCGAGAAGACCGGCATGCCGTTCCTGCCGATGTCGATGGCCAAGGGGTTGCTGCCCGACGATCATTCGCAATCGGCCGCCGCCGCCCGCTCTTATGCGATCGGCAATGCCGATGTCGTGATATTGGCCGGGGCGCGCCTCAACTGGCTCTTGTCGCACGGCCGGCCGCCGTTGTGGTCCGAGAGCACGCGGTTTGTCCAGGTTGACATCTCGCCGACCGAGATCGACAGCAACCGGGCGATTGCCGCGCCGGTGATCGGCGACATCAAGTCGAGCTTCACGGCGTTCAATGCCGCGATGAAGCCGGGGCAGGTCAGGCGCCAGGCGGCCTGGATGGACGAAATCGGCAAACGCAAGCAGCAGAACATCGAGCGCATGGCGGCGCGGCTCAACGCCGATCCGAGCCCGATGAATTTTTCCTCCGCACTGCGCGCGGTGCGCAGTGCCCTCGCCAGTAAGCCGGACGTCTATATCGTCAATGAAGGCGCCAATACGCTCGATTTCGGTCGCAACATCATCGACATGGACAAGCCCCGGCACCGGCTCGACAGCGGCACCTGGGGGGTCATGGGGATCGGCATGGGCTACGCGATTGGCGCCGCCGCGGTGACCGGCAAGCCGGTGGTCGCGATCGAGGGCGACAGCGCCTTCGGGTTCAGCGGCATGGAGATGGAGACGATCTGCCGTTACGAGTTACCCGTCGTCACTGTCGTCTTCAACAACAACGGCGTCTATCGCGGCGACCCGAAAGACAAGCCCTATTCGCCGACCGGTCTCCTGCGCGACGCGCGCTACGACAAGATCATCGAGGCGTTTGGCGGCGCCGGCTACCACGCCACTGACACGCCAAGCCTCACCG
>JAFASL010000211.1 GCA_019244535.1 Alphaproteobacteria bacterium | reverse complement strand
GGAGGTTGACCCAGAGGTGTATTGCAGAAACGCGATGTCATCCCGCCCGGGAGCCGGCAGCGACGGGCCGACCTTGCTTGCGTCACTAGCGCAGGACTCGACGAAGACCCACTGCAGACCATCGATCTGGAAACGCGGCGCCAGATCTGGCCGGGAGGCAGTCAACAAGTCACGGCGGGTCAGTGCAAGACGCGGTGAGCAGTCGCCCAGAATGGCTGCGCTGGCGTCGCGCGAGCCGGTGCGCCGCGGGACCATCATCGGCACTGCGATCACGCCAGCAATAAGACAGGCAAAAAAGGCCACGATAAATTCGAGACCGGGCGAAAAGACCAGCAATGCTCGGTCACCGATCTGCGCTTGCTCAGCCAAATTTCGGGCCAGCGCCGCGGCGCTCGCGTAGAGTTCGGCAAAGGTTACGGTAAGTCGTTCATCGCCATGCTCCGGCAAGAAGATATAGGCCGGGTCATCCGGGCGCTGCGCCGCATGATACCGGAGCACATCGACAAACGACGAAAGCCGAGATTGGTCCGCTGGCTCAGCCTGTCTTGCAGGTTCGGTTTTTGTCCTGCTCACCGGGCAGCGCGCTCGGCGAGGTGGCGGGCTAGTTCGCAGATCGTCGGATATTCGAAGAGCAGATCGGGGGTGAGTTCCAGCCCGAGGCGATCTTCGAGCTCGACGATTAGAAACACCGAATTGGCCGAATCGAGGCCCAGTCGCGCGAACGTCGTCTGCGTATCGATCGTTTGTGTCGGCAGATCGAGCGTCCGCGCCAGATACTCCGTGCACCAGTCCCGGATCGCAGCTTCGCTCGGATTTTCAACCTGCAAACCAAGCTCCTTGTGATGTCGGCCGCTTCCCTAACAGCGCTCGGTTCGAACGGTCAAGAGCGCGTGCCTCTCTGCTGGCGATGCTGGTAGCGGCGCTCAAGGCGATGAGCGGCATCACCATCGGCCCCACATCCGGCGCCAGCGTCCCCACGGCATCGGATGCCGGCCGAGCCATCGTTTGAAGCGGATTGGCGGAAAGTTCCGGCGCTCCTCGACCGACCGTATGTCCGCCTCAGGTGTTCGGGTTAGAAGACAATAATTAAAGCCGCTAGGAGTTTCGCCGGGCGGGATCAGACGAATTCTGAAGTTCGGGAGCACTTGGCAAATAGCAAATCCCAGTCCTCGGATATAGTCGGCAAAATCGCCTGGATTTAGTGTGTGGGCGAGCAGGAGGTCGGCAAACTCGGCGACGATGCGGATGTTTGGTGATCGGGCGATGGTTTTCTCCATGCCCCGCAGCACCATAGGCTCGTGGCCCTCGACATCGATCTTGACCAGATCGACCGCCAGATCGGTGGGCAGGAAATCATCGATCGTGGTCATGTCAACCTCGACCGCGAGCTGCTTACCGCCCAGCAGAGGCACGTTGGACATGGTACCGCCGGACGGCAGATTGGCCGAGTAATGCAGGACGCCGCAGCCGCTCTTACTGGAGACGAGCATATTCGCCGCCACGATATTGGAATTGAAATAAAGATCGTTGGCCACGATAGTGCGTTGCAGGCATTCATAGAGCCGCGGATTGCCCTCGAACGCGTAGAGCCGCCCGTGATTTTTGACTGTACGGGCGCTCAGGGCCGTGTAAAGACCGAAATTGGCCCCGATATCGAGAACGATCGAATGCGGCGTCAGAAAAGTTCGGAAGACACGAATGACATCGGCTTCGTGCTCCCAGCCGAGCATGTAGCCGAGCGCCTCAAAGGTCGCGGTGTCAACGCAGAGGTATTCGCCCGACGCGAGCTGGACCAGCGCCCAATCGGCTCCGACAGCAATCGATCGGCGGATCCTCATTCATCCCGGCTGTGGGAGGACAGCTGAAACCTCGGCTCGTCCTCTTCTCACTTGACGCGCGCGTCGGCAAGCCTCACAGCGCGGATTTAACCCACTCGTAGAGCTTGCTCTTGGGCAGAGCACCGATTTTCGTGGCGGCGACCTGGCCATCCTTGAAGAGGATGACGGTAGGGATGCCGCGCACTCCGTATTTCATCGGAGTCTGCGGATTCTCGTCGATGTTGAGTTTGGCGATGGTGACCTTGTCAGCCATGTCGGTCGCCAACTCTTCGAGAAACGGAGCGATCATTCGACACGGGCCGCACCATTCTGCCCAAAAATCGACGAGCACGGGCCCGCTCGCGCGGAGCACCTCGGCGTCGAAGCTGCTGTCGGTGACGGCGATGGGTTTCATCTCGTGTTCCTTCGGTTAACTGCCGGTGAGATTAGGGGACGCGAAAATGCGCCGTCAAGGCAGGTACCCCGCAAGGGTTTCGGGGCTGATCGGCATCAGCCGCGGGCCTTCGGTCCACAAAAGCGCGCAGCGGACCTCGCGATCCGGAAAGATACGCGCAATCGCCGCCTGGTAGGCGGCGAGCTGCCGAAGATAAATGGGCGCCACGTCGCTTTCGGCATCGGGTGGCGGGCGCAGCGTCTTGTAATCGAGGACCAGCACTCGCTTTTCCTCAATGACCAGCCGGTCGATCTGTCCTGACAGGACGTGCGCCCCGATCACGCCGACGAGCGGCACTTCGCCTTGCGAACCCGGACCAAACAGCGGAGCAAAATCGGGATGGTTCAGCACCGCCTGAGTCTCGCGTTGGATCTCGTCCTGCTCTTCGGCCGTCAAGCGATGAGCCGGCAGCGCCAGAAAACGCCGCGCGGCGACCTCGCGCTCCTCGACCGGCAGCTCGGGGAGAGAGTGGAGCAGCCGGTGGACGAGAAGCCCGCGCTTAAATCGGTCACGCCCTTGTGCCGCGAGCGGCGAGAGAGCCGGGGGCTCCACCCCGTTCGGTCGCGACGGGGCAAGCCGTTTTGGAGGATCGGGCTCGGCCGGCGGTGGACGACGCACCCAATCCGGCGGTGGCCCGGCCACCGCCGCGGTGTCGGCCGGATAATCTGTGACCGGCGAGGTAGTCTGATCGCAGGCGAGGCGGAGGCCCTCGCCGCTCCATCCGTCGGCGCCGATCAGGGGCCCTGTGTCGAAGGAAAACCGGGCTGCGATTTCTGAGAGGCCGGTCCGGCATAGCGCGTACCAGGAGTCCTCCCTGGGGGCCGCCTCCCGTGTTTGCCAGCCGCAGATGTAAAGCCGGTCTCTGGCGCGGCTCATCCCGACATAGAGCAGCCGCCGGTATTCCTGCATTTGGCGGGCGCGCAACGCCCGCTTTTCCGCCGCATATGGCGGCGGAGCGAAGTCGCGCCGGGGGCACCACATCGGCAGACCTTCGCTCTCGGTCCACAACAGCGAGTCCGGCGTGTTCGGCAGCTGTGTCGTGTCGGGAAGAAAAACCACCGGTGCTTCGAGCCCCTTCGCGCCGTGGACTGTCAGTATGCGGACCTCGTTTGGCTGCCGCGCGCCGAAATCGCGCTTCACCTCGGTGTCGCCAGCCACGAGCCAGCGCAAAAACCCCTGGAGCGACGGCACGTGCTCCCGTTCATAGGCGAGCGCCAGTGCAAGGAATTCCTCAACAGGGTCCTCGGCCTCAACCCCGAGCCGCTCGAGCACCCGCCGCCGGCCGTGCTGGGTACCAAGGATTTCGGCATAGAGCTCGTAGGGCGGCACAAAGTCGGCGCGGGCCAACAGAGCTGACAGCCGCTCGACTACCTGCCGAAGCTGTGGAGATTTGCCGGCCCCGCCGCGCAGCCGATCCCAAAGCCTTTCGGCGCCTCGCCCATAGGCGAGACCGAAAAGCGTCTCCTCGTCGATGCCGAAGAGAGGGCCTTTGAGGACTGTTGCCAAGGTTAGGTCATCCTCGGGCAGCAGCAAGAACCGCCCGAGTGCTACCAGGTCCCGTACAGCCAGCTGCTCGGTCAGAATGAGCCGGTCGGCGCCGGCAACCGGAATGCTGCGTTGCTTGAGCGCGCGCAGCAGTTCGCCGATAAATTCGTTGCGCCGTCGTACCAGAACCATGACGTCTCCCGGCCGGATCGGGCGATCTGATGCCGCGATCATCTCTCCCTTGTTCAACCAGCCCGCGATCGTCGCGGCGATCGCGTTTGCAAGGCGGGTGCGGGGCTCCGTCATTCGCTGAGGAGCGACTGGAAGCGCCATCGGGTCCGGCGGGTCCTCGGGCAATCCAACCGCCAACGGCCACAGCTCGGCCACTCCGGCGTGGCCGGCCCGGGAAGCAATGTGACGGATTTGGCCGCCGTCGAGAGCGACGCCGTCGCGCGCCGCCTCATGCCTGAAGACAGCATCGATAGCCCGCAGCACCGGCTCGGTCGAGCGAAAGGAGACCTCCAGCGGCACCACGCGCCATCCTTGCCGGGCCGCGCTCATGCGTCCTTCGAAATAATCTCGCATCCGCAAAAAGGCTCGCGGATCGGCGCGTTGAAAGCTGTAGATCGACTGTTTCGCATCGCCAACGGCAAAGACCGTACGCGGCCGGTCGCCGGCCCCTTCACCGGTGTGAAACTCTTCGGCGAGCGCCGTCACGATTTCCCACTGCTCGGGGTTGGTGTCTTGTGCTTCGTCAATCAAAATATGGTCGAGACCGCCATCGAGCTTGAATAGCACCCAGGGCGCGATACCCGGCTGGCGCAGCAGACCAAGCGCAGCGGAGATCAAGTCGTCGTAATCGAGGACACCCCGGATGCGCTTCAGTTCGGCATAGGCCTTCATCAACACGCCGCCCAGCCGGATCAGCGCACAGCTCGCCTCGGCCATTATTGCCGCCGACCGCACATCGCAGAACCGCTTGACCCGATCGGCCTCGGCGCCAAGCACCGCGATGGCATCGCAAGCCGCGCTGCGGGCTGCGTCCCTCGTGATCAGGATTCTACGGATATCTCCGTCGTTTGTCAGAAAGGCGGCGATATACGCCGGTATCATTGGGCGGCGTTGTTCCGGAACCTCACACCAAGCGGCCAGGACAGCGCCACGCTCGCGGTCGGTGCATGATCCGTTGCAAAGCGCCGCTGCGGCCGAACGCAGGCGCGGTTCATCTCCCGCGCCCGGTGAGCAGAAAGCGGCAATCACCGCCTCCTCGCTGGTGCCGGCCGGCAAATCCAAGGCGTTGCGGAGCTTGCGTTGCAGCTCTGCTTGGCCTTCGGCCAGGACTTGGCGGAGCTTACCGCGTTCGGCCGCGAGAGCCGTCATCAGCGTGCCAAAGCGCTCCTCCGGGGCATGGCGCGCCACGATTGCGAGCGCATCGGCGAGGTCAGTGTGGTTTCCCTCGCGCGCGGCGACGAGTATGCGCTCGCCGGCTTCGATAAGGGTTTCGCGGGCGCTGCGCTCGTCGAGCACCGCAAATTCGGTCGGCACCCCCGCCTCCAACGGGAAGCGGCGCAGGAGTGTTTGGCAGAACGCATGAATGGTCGAGATCTTGATCCCGCCCGGCGTCTCGAGAACCCGCGCGAACAGCTGACGCGCTCGGGCGATTGCCACGTCGCTGGGCATGCGGCCTGTCAGCTTCTGCAAGGTCTCCGTCAGCGCACCAGACCGCAATGTCGCCCAGTCGGCTAATTCCTCGTTGAGCCGGTTCGCCATCTCGGCTGCAGCAGCGCGGGTGAACGTAAGGCACAAAATGCGAGCAGGATCGGTCCCATCCAGCATGAGCCACAGCAAGCGCTCGATGAGCACCCGCGTTTTGCCGGTCCCAGCCGAAGCCGACACCCAGACCGAAGCGCGCGGCCCCGCCGCCTTACGCTGCGGGGTATCCGGATCGGGGAACAGCTTCACCCTTCGGCCTCGCCCTCGGCCAGCCGCTCGAGGTGCCGGTAATCGGAGAAGCGTGGCGCCCAGCGCGGTGCCGGAACCGCAAGATACGGGGTGGTCGGATCGTCAAATCGATCGATCAACGCCTCGACGCGGGCGAGAACGCGGTCAATCAGCGCGTCCGGATCACCGGCGTCGATCGGGCAGCGATTTCCGGCAGGTTCGCCGCCGCTCAGCCGCCAAAACTCGAGCTCCGCAGGCGAACCGCTCAGACCTTTAAAACCGCCGCCGCGCAGTATCGCCCCTTCGAGGGGCAATTGCAGCGCATACCCGGCTTGCAGCTGCTTTGGCGGGGGCACACTGCCGGTTTTGTAATCCACCAGCACCAAGCCGCCGCCGGCGAGCCGATCGAT
>JAFASL010000146.1 GCA_019244535.1 Alphaproteobacteria bacterium | reverse complement strand
TGGCGATGCGCGGCAGCAGCGGCACCGCGATGGGCACAGGCCCCTCGCCCCGACGCTCTCCCCGCAAGCGGGAAGAAGGAGGAACCCATGCAGCAGCAAGCGCGAGAGAGTCCTCGGCGGGCAGAGCTGAGGCGGCGGAAAAGAACGGCACCACACCAAAGCAGTGCAGACCCGTATGCGCTGTGATCGCGGCGATGCCGCCATCGAACAGCCGGGCATTGCCGCGGAATTTGTTGACAACATAGCCCGCCAGAAGCGCCCGCTCGGTCGCGGACAGCAGCTCGTGCGTGCCGACCAGCTGTGCGATGACGCCGCCGCGCTCGATATCGCCGACCAGCACGACCGGAACGTCGGCGGCCTCGGCAAACCCCATATTAGCGATGTCTCCGTCGCGCAGATTGACCTCGGCGGGGCTCCCTGCCCCCTCGACGAGGATGACGTCGGCCGTCTCGGCGAGACGGGAAAACGAGCCGAGGACTGCCGGCAACAGGCTCGGGGCCAGCCGGCGATATTCATCGGCGCCGGCAGCTCCCCAAACCCGGCCATGCAACACTACCTGCGCGCCGCTCTCCGATTGCGGCTTCAGCAGCACCGGGTTCATATCGGTGACGGGATCGGCACCGCAAGCAAGCGCCTGCAGAGCCTGCGCCCGGCCAATTTCGCCGCCATCAGCGGTGACGGCGGCGTTGTTTGACATGTTCTGCGGCTTGAATGGCCGCACCCGCAACCCGCGCCGCGTATAGGCACGAGCCAGTCCGGCGAGCAGCAGCGACTTGCCGACATCCGAGCCCGTCCCCTGTAGCATCAGCGCCCGCGCCATCAGAATTCGATCCCGGGCTGCGCCTTCACACCGGAACGGAACGGGTGCTTGACGAGGGTCATCTCGGTAACGAGATCGGCCGCTTCGATCATTTCTGGCCTGGCATTGCGGCCCGTGACGACGACGTGTAGGTCGCGCGGCTTTGCTTTCAGTACCGTTACGATCTCGTCAATCGGCAAGTAATCGTAGCGCAATACGATGTTGAGCTCGTCGAGCAGGACCAGCCGGTAGGACGGATCCGACAGCATCGCCTTGGCGGCCTCCCAGGCGTTGCGCGCAGCCGCGATGTCGCGGGCGCGGTCCTGGGTGTCCCAGGTGAAGCCCTCCCCCATGGCTCGGCAGGTCACGAGATCACCGAACCGCTCAAGCGCGACGCGCTCGCCAGTCGACCACACGCCCTTCACGAACTGGACGACGCCGACCCGCATGCCATGGCCGAGACAACGCAACACCATGCCGAAGGCGGCGGTGGATTTCCCTTTGCCTTTCCCGGTGTGGACAATCAGCAGTCCCCGTTCCTCTGTCTTGCTCGCCAGCATGCGTTCGCGTGCAGCCTTGCGCTTGGCCATCTTTTCATTGTGGCGGCGGTTGACCTCCGCCTCGCTTTCGGCGAGCTCGCTCACCACGCGCTCCACCTGGCCAGATCTTCACGGGCGCTGTTGCGGCGCGGGCGCCAAAAACCTCGGTCGATTGCCTCGAGAAAGCGGTGGCTGGTCTCGGCGAGCGCTGCAGGGTTGTGCTCGGCCATGAAACCGCGCACCGCATCATCGGCGAGGTAGGCATCGTAGAGCGCATCGAAATGCGCATCGTCAACCGCTCGTGACGTGGCTGCGAACGCAAAGAGGTAATCGACCGTCGCGGCGATCTCGGCCGCTCCCTTGTAGCCGTGGCGCATCACGCCGGCGATCCAGCGCGGGTTCGCGGCACGCCCGCGGACAACGCGGCCCAACTCTTCGCGCAGGCTGCGGATACGCGGCGCTTCCGGCCGCGAATGGTCGTTGTGCCACACTGCCGGCGCGCGCCCCGAGAGCCGGCGGACAACGAGCGCAAGCCCGCCTTCGAACTGGTAGTAATCGTCGCTGTCGAGCAGGTCGTGCTCGCGGTTGTCCTGGTTGTGCAATACGGCATCGGCGGCGGCCAGTCGGGCTTCGAGCATTGCCCGCTCGGCTCGCCCCTCGCAACCCGCACCATAAGCGTACGCGCCCCATCCGAGATAAGCTTCGGCGAGATCGCGTTCGTCATCCCAGATCCGTTCGTCGATCAAGGTCTGCAATCCGGCGCCGTATGCGCCCGGTTTTGACCCGAACACGCGGTACCCGGCACGCCGGTCGGCTTCTTCGAGCGCCACGCCTTCTTCTTCGAGCGCGCGCCGATCGGCAGAGAATTTGGCTGCGAGCGGATTAACGGATGGCGCCTCCTCCAGCGTGGCGACGGCGCGAGCGGCCGAATCGAACAGGTCGATCAGCCCGGGAAATGCATCGCGGAAGAAACCGGACACCCGCAATGTGACGTCGACGCGCGGACGGTCGAGCACCGATGCCGGCAGGATCTCGAACCCGGTTACCCGGCCGCTCGACCGCTCCCAGACCGGGCGCACGCCCATCAGCGCGAGGGCCTGTGCGATGTCGTCGCCACCGGTGCGCATGTTGGCGGTGCCCCATGCCGACAATGCGATGCGCGCCGGGTAATTGCCGTATTCCTGCGCGTGGCGCTCGACCAGCAGCGATGCCGATTTCCAGCCGAGCTGCCAGGCCGCGTGGGTCGGCACGGCGCGAGTGTCTACGGAATAGAAATTGCGCCCGGTCGGCAGCACCTCCGGCCGCCCCCGGCTCGGCGCTCCGGAAGGTCCCGGCCGGACAAAACGCCCGTCGAGCCCGGCGAGGAGGCCTGCGATCTCGCCCGCGCCGCAGCGGTCAACTGCCGGGCGCAACTCCCGATCAATCCAGTCGAGAACGGCGCGGGTCCGGGCCCATCCCGGCGGCAGCGCATCCTCGAGTGCGACCAGCCGCAACGCCAATTCCTCGAGCCGCTCGACGGTGTCGCCGGCGCTTCGCCACGGCGCGGTGCCGGCTAGAGCGGCGGGACGCCTCCCGGTCCAATCCTCGGCCGGGTCCGATGCCAGCGGATCTGCGCCAAGCTCGAGATCGTCAGCGAGCGACCGCAGCAGAGAAGCATTTTCCGGCAAGGCGCCTCGCCCCGGACGGGCGAATGCGACAAGCAGGGAATGCAGCCTTTCACCCTGGGGGCCTTGGCCAAAAACGTGCAGCCCATCGCGGATCTGCAGCTCTTTTACCTCGCACAGAAAACCGTCGAGCTTGCGCAGCGCGGCCGCTGGTTCATCGTGCAGCGTAATGCCGCAATCTCCGTCGAGGCCCGCAACACGCGCCTGTTCCAGGATCGCCGAACCGAGCACCGCGATCCGGCGCGAATCGCCCAGCGCCGCCTCGTAATACTCGTCGATCAGGCGTTCCAGCTCGGCTAGAACGCCGTAGCTGCCCGCACGGGTAAGGGGCGGCGTCAAATGATCGACAATAACCGCCTGAGCGCGCCGCTTGGCCTGCGTGCCCTCACCGGGGTCATTGACAATGAACGGATAGAGATGCGGCAACGGCGCCAGAACCGCCTCCGGGAAGCACTGGACCGACAAGGCCAGCGCCTTTCCGGGGAGCCATTCGAGCGTGCCGTGCTTGCCAAGGTGGATGACAGCGTCAGCGCGAAACTCTTCGGCGAGCCAGGCATATGCCGCGAAGTAGCTGTGTGGCGGCACCAGTGCCGGATCGTGATAGGTGGCCTTCGGATCAATGTTGTAGCCGCGTGCCGGCTGGATCAGTACGGCAACATTGCCGGCGCGGAAGCCGGGAATCGCAAACCGGCCGCAATCGAGCCGGCCGGGCCGGAAAAACGGGTCGCGTTCGGCGGCGCCCCAACGCTCTGCTACGGCCCGTTGCACGGCGGCCGGCAAAGTCGCAAAGAGGGCCGAGTAATCGGCGAAGGAGAGCGTTTCCTCGGCCGCGACGCCCGGACTACCGTTTGTCGGGCCATCGAGCAGGCGGCGGATCAATTCTTCCCCGTCGCCCGGCACATCGGAGATCCGATAACCGGCTTCCGCAAGCGCGCGCAGCATTGCGATCGCCGAGGCCGGCGTGTCGAGGCCGACGCCGTTGCCGATCCGGCCGTCACGGTTCGGATAATTGGCGAATATAAGCGCGACACGGCGCTCGGCGGCTGGCTTCGCGCGCAACCGCGCCCAATTCCGCGTAAGATCGGCGACAAAACCGATCCGATCGGTCACCGGTTGGTATCCGACGAGATCGGCCTCGGTCTCGGGGTCGCGGCCGAGCGGCGCCTTGAATGACACCGCGCGCGAGAGAATGCGCCCGTCGATTTCGGGCAGCGCCACATTCATGGCGAGATCGCGCGGGCCAAGCCCTCGCGTTCCGCTCCGCCAAGTTTCCTCGTCGCCGCCAGCAAAGACGACCTGCAGGATCGGGCAGTCCGCCTTCGCCAGCGGGTCCTCAGCGCCGCCGGCGGCAGTAGAAAACCCGGTTGCGTTGAGGATCACCGCAGGCGGGACGGCAGCGAAGAGTTCGTGGATCAGCGCGACGCTTTCGCCGTCCTTGAGGGTGTGCACAAAAATCGGCAGCGGAGAGAGGCGCCGGGCGCTCAGCGCCTCGACGAGCGCATCGATCGGCGCCGTATTTCCCGATTGCACGAGAGCGCGGTAGAACACGATCGGAACGACGGGCTGGCCTCCATCCCATAAGGAGGAGATCTCGTGGAGGCTCGGCATTACGCGATCGCGCCAATACAGCCCAGCCCGCAACAGGATCGCCGGCTCCGCCCATTGCCTCTCGTAACCGATCAGAGAGCCGGCATAGCACAACAAATTATCCGCATTGGCGCGCCCGCCTTCGGCGAGATACCGCCAAAGCCGGTAGACGTGCTCAGTTTTTAGCGTTGAGAGCTGCGCCAGCTCGGTGTCGGGTTTGTCGTCGCCGGGTATAAGCGCAAGTGGGATGCCGTTTGCGCGACACGTTTCGACCAGGCGCTCGGTCCCATAGCGCCAATAAGCGCTGCCGCCGAGCAACCGGGCAATCACCAGCCGTGCTCGTGCGACCGTCTCAATGTACAGATCGACCGAGAAATTGTGCCCGAGCCGGTGGATTGGCGCGAGGCGTAGACGCGGGGCCGCTGGATCTCCGTTCCGGCGCCGCTGCTGCGCCGCGGCGAGGAGCGCTATTTCCGTGTCGGCGCTCGACAGCACGATGATGTCGCCGGGAGATTGCGCCAGATCGACCGCTGTGGAACCGTCAGCGATCGTCCCCGGTGTCGTCGCGAGCAGGTGCATTCAGCCGCTCAGCGCTGCGGTGATTGCGCCGCGATCGAGGCCCTTGCGCCCGATAACGACAAGCCGGGTCTGGCGCTTCTCGCCGGCGCCCCAGGGCCGGTCGAAATGCTGCTGCAATCGATCGCCGACCGCCTGTACGACTTGGCGGAAGTCGCGGCCGGGCAGGTCAACAAAACCCTTGACCCTGAGCACGTCGTGCAACGCGATCGCGGCGCGCAATCGACCCAGAAACGCGTTCCCATCCTCTACGGACCCTCGGGTCACGACGAAGCTCTCGAAATCGTCGTGGTCGTGCTCTGCTTCGAGCTCGTGCGCAGAGTGGCGGGATGCGAGGTCGTCCTCTGCCGCAGCCGCCAGGCCGAGCGCCACCTGCAGCGGCACCGCACCGTGGCGCGCGCTGACCAGCTTGACCCCGGGCCGAAGCTGCGCCTCGATCTCCCGGCGAAGCGCCGTTAGGCGCGCTCCGTCGATTAGGTCGGTTTTGTTTAGGATCACCAGATCAGCGCAGGCGAGCTGGTCGCCGAACACCTCCTCCAGCGGGTTGTCATGCGCAAGGACGGGATCGGCTGCGCGCTGCCGCGCCACAGCGCCGGGGTCGGCCGCGAACAGCCCTGCCGCGACTGCCGCGCCGTCGATTACCGTCAGCACGCCGTCGACGGTCGTGCGGGTGCGGATCTCCGGCCAGGCGAAAGCCTGAACGAGCGGTTTGGGCAACGCCAGGCCGGATGTCTCTATCAGGATATGTTCGGCTGGTTCGTCGCGGTCGAGTAGACGCCTCAGGGTCGGCACGAAATCATCGGCCACGGTGCAGCAGAGGCACCCATTGGCCAGCTCAATAATATCTTCATCGCCGCACGCCGCATCGCCGCAGCCAAGCAGCAATTCGCGGTCGACGCCAAGCTCACCGAATTCGTTGACGATTACGGCGAGACGGCGCCCCCCGGCATGCGCCAACAAATGCCGCACAAGGCTCGTCTTGCCGGCACCGAGAAAGCCGGTGACCACGGTAGCCGGCACGCGGCGCATCAGCTCAGGTCTCCTTTAATACGAGAGGCAGGCCCGCGGCGACAAACACGACCCGGTCGGCGATTGCGGCGACTTCCTGGTTGAGCCAACCCGCCGCATCGCGAAAGCGGCGGCCGAGCGGCGTCTCGGGGACGAGCCCCATCCCGACCTCATTGGCGACGAGCACCACCGGTCCGGCAGCTTTGCGCAATTCCCAAACCAACTCGTCCGCCTCCCGGTCGGGTCGCCTTCCGGCCAGAATAAGATTCGACAGCCACAAAGTCAGGCAATCGACGAGTAACGGACGTTCCTGGGTCACCTCGGCGGCGATTGCCGGCGCGAGTTCCAGCGGAGCCTCAACGGTCCGCCAAAAGCGGCCCCGCCGCGCTCGATGGGCGGCGATGCGCTCGGCCATCTCGGCGTCGCGCGCTTCGGCGGTCGCGCAATAGGTACCGCCGCTCGCGGCCTCCTCGATGAGGTGCTCGGCGTAGCGACTCTTGCCCGAGCGCGCGCCACCCAGAATCAGTGTGATGGGAGGAATACCCGATTGGCTTGTGCCAACTGTCGGCAATGGTCCCTCCTCCGCCCGAGGAATTGTCCCGTTTCCCGCGATGCGGAGGTCTCCTGGCTCGGGGTCGTCGCCTGCGGCGCCTTCCCAGCCGAGACTACCCGGCCAGTGGCGGTTGCCGCGGACTCGCCGCTAACAGTTGCGGGGGCAGCGCCGGTCTTGCACCGGACTTCCCTGTCGCATCGCAAATTGAGGCTAGCACACGCCGACCCGCTGCGCCATCCTCCCTCGGCTGTTTTTCAGGCTATGGGAGGCGTTGATGAAAATCGAGGGTGGCTGCCTGTGCGGCAAAGTCCGCTACTCGGCCGATGCCGAGCCGGCGTTTGTCGGCCTCTGTCATTGCAAGAATTGTCAAAAAGCTACCGGGACCGCATTCTCCTTGGTCGTCGGGCTGCCAAAGCCTGCGCTGAATGTGCAAGGCGCGCTAAAAACATTTACCGGCCGGGGCGACAGCGGCAAAGAGACCTACCGTCGCTTTTGTCCGGAATGCGGAACCGGGCTCATCGACGAGGCCGAGATCATGCCGGACGTCACGATGATTCTCGCCGGTACGCTCGACGATCCGAGCTGGATTAAGCCAAGTATGGAGATCTTCTGCGACAGCGCCCAGCCGTGGGT